>VERM01000297.1 GCA_018882645.1 Ferruginibacter sp. | reverse complement strand
CAATAGGTATGGTTTTACAGTTAAAACGAGCATCACCGAACATATCTTCCATATCTTTTACTACTTCTCTTATCAATGACACTATGAAAGCAAAGCCCGAATATAGTATGGTAAGCTTGTAAAACAGTTTAGCATCATAATTATACACATTTCGATTCCATACATTAAAATGAATGAGCGTAGCACCACAATAAAAATAAACCACTCCAATTACCCATGCCGTCAATATGGCAATCAATACATTTCCGATAATCAGCTTCCGTTTAAAATGAGTTGAATAAAACCACAATAAAAAAACACATGCTGTATTTATGAAAACAATCATCCATTTTTGAGTTTTATAACTTACATAAGCACTGGTAAGTATTCCCAGAAACGAAAGAAATAAATGCCAGACAATCACCCATCTTCTTTTGATGGCCTGATCTACAACGATTCTCTCCGGTTTATTGATTGCATCAATCTGAATGTCGAAATAATCATTGATGATATAACCGGCTCCGGCAATGCATACAGAAGAAAAAATCAGCAGATAAAATAATAATGAATGTGAATGAAACGTACTGAAATGAATCGGATTGACGTGATTGATTGCAAAAAATACGATGAAGTAAAAAAGCCACTGTGTCAAAGCAATGAAGACTAAGTTAGGCCAGCGCAAAAGCTTCAAAAAGGCAATCAAAAGCTTCATTGATCGATGGTTTCGTGTTCTTTAAGTAATCTTTGATTAAGTGATTTATATGGCAGCAACATTTGAATCATCGTCCCAGTGACCGTTCAATTTAAGTACTTTCTCAATTACATCTCTTACACAACCCTCTCCTCCATTGAGGGATGATATATAAAGCGAAACTGCCTTGATTTCAGGACATGCATCGGCCGGGCAACAGGGAAGCCCGGACATTTGCATTACTTTTAAGTCAGGCAAATCATCTCCCATGAATAAAACCTCTTCCTTGTTGAGATTATTTTTCTGAACGTATTCAAGCAAAACTGAAGACTTGTCGGTAACACCCAAAAATACATTTTTTATGCCCAGTTTTTGGAGTCTGTTTTGAACTGCAGTATCCTTACCGCCGGTTATGATTAAAAAATGATAACCTTTTTTTACAGCAAGCTGAAGTGCGAATCCGTCCCTAATGTTCATCGTGCGCGCCATCTGGCCGTCGGACAGCAAAAGGAGATTTCCGTTGGTAAGCACACCGTCTACATCCAGTGCAAAAAGTTTGATGGGCTTAAATTGCTGCAGTAGGTTCATTAAAGAGATTTAATTCAAAAGGAAAAAGTGATAGCAAATGTCTTTAACCATCTTTTTTGA
The DNA here is from genome assembly GCA_018882645.1 of Ferruginibacter sp. Taxonomy (GTDB): domain Bacteria; phylum Bacteroidota; class Bacteroidia; order Chitinophagales; family Chitinophagaceae; genus Ferruginibacter. The sequence goes on along the minus strand of VERM01000297.1, from coordinate 1,434 downwards.
CTTTTGAATTTTGAATTAATTATTTTTGATTATCCCTCCATTCATAGACCCAGGAACTTTGAATCATTTCAAGGTGACCTTCATTGCTTTCGTCCGGCTTTCCCTCAAAATTTGGTATTTCCAAAACCCATTTATGAAGGTCGGTAAATCTGATACGGTAAATCTGGCTTTCACCAAAATCATCGCCAAAACGTTCGTATAATCTCATTGCAATGTCTTCGTAATCATTCCAGTAAATAGGTAACTCTAAATCCATTTTTTAAATATTTGAAAATTATGCATTTATGTTGTTATCTTAAAATTATTATTTAGATACTATTCCCCATTAAACTGAGTCTGATCCGGTAATGTTACAATTAAATTTCCGGTATTATCCTTGAGAACGCATTGACAACCTAGCCTTGAATTGAGTCTTGGATTAACCGCTCTGTCTATAAAATCTTCTTCTTTGTCGCTTAATTCTTCAACAAATTCTTCCCCTTTTTCCAAATAGAGGTGGCAGGTACTGCAGGCACATACACCCCCGCAATTGTGGTGAAGTTCTATATCGTTCAATAGCGCTATCTCCAAAATAGAATTACCAGGTTTTACATTTTCAATGATCACGGGATTCAACCCTTTTTGTTCAAACTTAAAGGTTATGGAATACATAATTTCAATTTTCGATTTACAAACCTACGTCAATTTAGGTATTAATAAAAAATATGATGATGCTGTTGAAACAAACAATATGCGAAAAGGTTAAAGAATCGGATCACTTTCCCATGATGCTTTCAGAAAGTTTGATGTAGAGTTTTTCCCATTCAGGATATGCAGACAAGACTTTAAGATGTTTTTCTATGGTTAACATATCTTTTCTTTTTGCAGGTCCGGTCTGTACTTCTGATGGAGAATGAGCATCCAGTCTTGTTGCGGTTTCCCTTATTAAAGGCTTCAGTAAATCAAAATCGAGATGTTCTTTTTTACAAAGGGCATCCGCCACAGCATAGAGATGGTTGGTGAAGTTGCTGACAAACACGGCGGCAACATGTAATTTCAAACGTTCCTCATCACCTGCAATACGGACCTTCAAAGACAAAGAATTGACAAATGTTTGTAAGATAGATAATGTGTGCTGGCTATCGGCATCTATCAAAAAAGGAACTTCGGGAATTGTTTTCGACTCTTTTCTAAGACTTTGAAGAGGATAAAGCACGCCATAATGCCTGGATTTGTGAAGGAATACTTCTTTGCCTACAGATCCTGCCGTGTGTAGTAAAATTGTATCTGAATCAGGAAGTAATTTAGGAATACACTCTTCAATACCTGCATCAGCCACGGCAATGATAATGATATCTGCAGAAATTTCAAGCCCATTTTTTTGCTTCGTATATATGGCATTCAATTCAGTTGCAAGTTGCTCCCCTGCTTGAGGATTTCTGCTGACAATATGAG
>VERM01000296.1 GCA_018882645.1 Ferruginibacter sp. | reverse complement strand
CCCCTGCCCTTCACTTCCTCGTAGCAAAAGATTGTCTATCGTATGAGAAACACTTACTGACGGCATCCTATGCGGATGACTCCATCAAATCACTGGATAATCAGGTCAAAGAAAAAAACATTCTTTTTTTATGTGAAATGGGCTTGGATCCGGGTATTGATCACATGAGTGCCATACCGCTAATCAATTCAATAAAAGAAAAGGGAGGGAATATCATTTCATTTAAAAGTCATTGTGGAGGACTTGTTGCTCCGGAAAGCGACAACAATCCTTGGAGGTACAAAATAAGCTGGAATCCCAGAAATGTGGTTCTTGCCGGTAAATCCGGTGCGGTTTATAAAGAAGAGAATAAAATCGTAGAGGAGAAATATGAACATCTGTTTGATTCAAACAGAATCGTTTCTTTTGAAAATGACGGCGCTCAGTCATTCAGCTACTATCCCAACCGTAACAGTCTTTCATACATTGATCTATATGGTTTACAGGATTCAGAGACATTTATCAGGACTACGCTACGCTACCCGGAATTCATGAAAGGCTGGAAACAAGTCATTGATCTTCATCTTACCGATGAGCAAATGTTTTATGATACGGATGACAAAACTTTGCGTGATTTTTTTACTGATCATTTTAAACGATATAAAATTGACAGGAGTAAAATCCAATCTAAACAATTGAATTTTTTAGGTTTAGATGACGATGAAACCCTCATAAACAAAGGACTTTGTAGTGCCGCAGATGTTTTGCAATTTTGTCTGGAAGAAAAAATCGTTTTAGAACCCCAAGATATGGATATGATTGTAATGCTTCATGAAATAGAGTATCTGAAAAACGGAATGTCCCACTCTGTCAAAAGTTCACTGATAGTAAAGGGAGAAGATTCTAAAAGAACTGCCATGGCAAAAACAGTGGGTCTTCCTCTGGGTATTGCTGCTAAATTGATTTTAAATAAAAAAATTCAATTGAAAGGTGTTCAGATACCTGTCATCAAGGATATTTATGAACCGGTAATGGATGAGCTTACGAAATATGATATCCGATTTTTAGAAAATTGAATCCGCTCAAAGCAGCTCATTTACTTCAGTAGTCTAAAAAAAAATAACAGCATTCTTTAATATCTTTCAACATGAATGAATTCGTTTTCTTTACTAATTCCTTTTCTATATGAGGTATTTAATTCTTTTGTTTTTCATACAGTTTGTAATATCTACAAATAGCTCTTATGCACAAACTCGTCTGCATTTCAATCAGAATGACATCAATCTCATTTTGGAAGAACATAATAAAGAAAGAAGAATAATTGGATCAGAGAATCTTACATGGGATTATGAATTGGCTGATTATGCTTACGAATGGGCATCCAACTTAGCAAAAATCAATAACGGAATCTGGCATAGAACCCATGACTATGGAAAAAATTACGGTGAAAATATAGCTTATTATTATGGAAAAACTTACACGGCTGATTACGGAGTAAAACTATGGAATACCGAAAAAAAGGATTATATCTATTCTCCTATCAGCTATTCAAACTTTAATCAAACGGGTCATTATACGCAAATTATTTGGGAAAATACTCAAAGAGTAGGATGTGCATGTGCCATTTCTACAACCGGCGCCTATTTTTATGTATGCAATTATGATCCTCCTGGTAATTACATTGGGCAATATCCATATACAAAAAAAATTATGATCAAAGAATCAGCAAACAACAATATATCTTACACCGGTTTGTCTGATGAAAAACCAGAAAATATATCTTCTAATATCCAACATCATACGCAGTCAAATGAGGAGTATGAACCCTCCAGCGAAAATGTATCGTATTCAGATAACAGCAGTAAACGAAAAACTGCCATAGAAAACAGTGAAATTTTTTCATTCAAAGTGGGAAGTCAATTAACCTACCCTATTGACGATCTTAATATTCCATTTAACAATTTAAACTCTTCTCTTTTATCAGGTAGTGTAAATGCGATGCTGGGTATTCGTTATGGTAAAGGCAGAAAAAAGAATGTTTTTGGAATTACGGGTACTTTGGGAAAAAATAATCTTAATAATACCATTCAACCTAAATCATTTTTTTATGAAATTGAGGCTGGTTTTATATTAAATGAATGGTTGAGATTATCCGGTGGAAGAGGTCTTCTAAATTATAATACACCGGGAGGTGTAAAAACTGATTATACTTCAATTACAACAGGTTTTTTGATTGGCCCTAAAGGATTCAAAATTGAATGCAATAATACAGCTATTCTTCCGAATGATCAGAATACCATCAACCTTAGAATTTCACTTGGACTGTCTATTGTTTTAAATTTTGGCAAGAGATACGAGTAGGTCGAAGTTAAAGTAAATCCATAATTTTTTTCATTCCTTCTGTCGCACTCATTTCAAAGAAAGTAGTTTGGGTTATGCCTGAAACGTTGGGTATTTTTTTATCAATAATATATTTGGGTATATCAACAGGTAAATAATGTATTAATCCGGCGGCAGGATATACTTGTAATGATGTTCCGATGAGTATAAAAATATCAGCAGTTGACATGATTTTGCCTGCCTCTTCGATCAGAGGAACGGGCTCCTCAAACCAAACGATATGGGGTCTCTGTTGAAACCCGTCTGGCGCAAGGTCTCCTATCTTCATATCTTCCCGAATTTCACTTATTAAAGATTCATCCTTCACACTCCGCATTTTAAATATCTCTCCGTGAAGATGCAAAACGTTTCTGGAGCCGGCACGCTCATGCAAATCATCTATGT
>VERM01000295.1 GCA_018882645.1 Ferruginibacter sp. | reverse complement strand
GCAGCAGAGAGTTAAATATACAATGAATATCGATATGGATGTTTCTCAAAACCGGTTTATAGGTAAACAAAAGCTCGAATACTCCAACAATTCAGAAGATAAACTCGAAAGGATTTTTTATCATTTGTACTGGAATGCATTTCAGCCCAACAGCAGTATGGATAATCGCAGCAGAGAATTGGGGAAAAAAATTATCAATGGCAATCAGGATTGGGATTCGAGAGTTACAAACAGAATTTTTAGTCTGAACAATGATGAAATCGGCTATCAAAAGATCATATCACTGAAGATGAACGGAGTGTCCCAGCCATTTAAATATCATGAAACCATTTTGGAAGTCAACCTGACTAAACCCATCATGCCCAATTCAAAAGTAATATTAGAAATGGAATTTGAAGCACAGGTTCCCTTACAAATCAGAAGAAGTGGCAGAGATAATCCGTATACCGGCGTTCGGCTTAGTATGAGCCAGTGGTATCCTAAAATTTGTGAGTACGATTATGAAGGATGGCATGCTGACGCTTATGTAGCCAGAGAATTTTATGGTGTTTGGGGAGACTATGATGTGTCTATTTCTATCGATAAAACTTATAAAATAGGTGCCACAGGCGTATTGCTTAATGCATCTCAAATTGGCTGGGGATACGATAAGCCGAATACTGAACTCAAACCTATATCTTCTGAAAAAAGAGTCTGGCAATTTAAAGGGGACAATATTCATGATTTTGTATGGGCAGCAGACCCTGATTACATGCATATTGTAAAAAAAATAAAAAACGGTCCGGATATTCATGTGATATACAACAACGAAACGCTTGATGAGATTACGAATCAGGAATGGAGAACAATTGCTGATGCGGCAGCGGATGCCTTGCCATTTATCGAAAAAAAATTTGGCAAATATCCATATCCTCAATATTCTTTTATCCATGGTGGAGATGGGGGGATGGAATATCCAATGGCTACATTAATGGCAAGTCCTTCTTTAGGTACAGCTTTTCACGAATGGATGCACAGTTGGTATCAGATGATGTTGGGTACAAATGAAAGTCAGTATGCTTGGATGGATGAAGGCTTTACTAGTTTTGCAGAAGAGCTGGTAAGTGATTATTATAAAAGATTGAAGGAAAAGATTCCTGAATCCTCCAGTCTTGATGCATTAAAAAAACCAAACAGTTTAGGGTTTCCATTGTTTCATTATGGAGCTTATATGAATTATTTTGCTTTGGTGAAAAGCGGACAAGAAGAACCGATGAGTACATTTGCTGACCATTACAGCAGTAATTTCGCTTACAGTATAGATGCCTATTCAAAAGGACAAATTTTTCTTGAGCAGCTGGGTTATATCACCGGAGCTGATATCCGAGATAAAATACTGCTCGAATATTATGAAAAATGGCGGTTTAAACATCCTAATCCAAATGATTTTTTTCGTATAGCCGAAGCCGTTAGTGGAATGGAGCTCAAATGGTATAAAATGTACTGGACACAAACCACCAAAACAATCGATTATGGTATTGATAGCCTCTGGGAAGAAAATGGGTTATCTAAAATCAGATTAAAACGAATTGGACAAATGCCAATGCCAATTGATTTTCAGCTTGTCTTTAAAGACGGGCACTCCGAAATTCATTCAATACCTTTAGATCTCATGTATGGTGCAAAAAGACCTGAAATCTCCGGCTTAAACTGGATTACAGAAAATGAATGGAAATGGACTAGTACAACCTATTCCATTTCTGTGAAAGGTCGGTTAAAAGATATTGTACGATTGGAGATTGATCCCACCAAAAGGATGGCTGATGTGGACAGAAAAAACAACCTGCTGGAACTGAAGTGGTAAATTATTTTTTAAAAGGTTGATACAGCAGATATTTGTCTTTAAAAAAGGGTTCAGTGAATATATTTTCGATTTCCCATATATAGGGCTTGCAGTTACTTTCCTGTATTTCTTTTGTTAAATCACCGCCTTTCAGGCATATCAGTCCGTTTGGACCATCTTCATTTTTCTGCAATAGAGGTCTGCTCCATTTCCACAAATCTCCCAGTGGTGCAACAGCTCTTGAAACCACCAGATCAAATTTTTTATTTTTGATTTCTTCTGCTCTGTTATGTTCTATTGTTATGTTTTTTAGACCAATTCTATTTGCGATCTCTTTGACGACTGTCAATTTTTTATTAATACTATCAACCAGGTGAAAATGGGTTTCCGGGAAAAAAATAGCCAGTGGAATTCCGGGAAAACCTCCTCCACAACCAAGATCCATAACATTTTTATTGATTGACAAATCGAATTCTGTTGCAATGGACAACGAATGTAGAACGTGATGAAGATAAAAATTATCAATATCTTTTCTGCTGATTACATTGATTTTTTCATTCCATTCAATATACAATTCTTGAAGAGAATGAAGCTGATTTAATTGCTTTTCGCTAAAATCAGAAAAATATTTTTCTACAAATAACATCCTGTAAAATTCGAATAAAATATTGATATGAAGGTATTAGATTTTTCCGATGTTATTATTTAAAGAAGCAGAGGACTGAATCAGATAAAAGAATATGAAATTATCTTATCAATTTTTATAAAGGATGAAATAACTGTATCCGGGAAGGATAATACTTGATGAATAAGTTGTTATTTTATTGGGTAATGCCGCTTTCCATTTGCCCGCTTTGATTTGAATTGTTTTGTTTTCTCCGGTTCCGTTAAAGCCAATCCATATCGACTTCCAGGAATCTTTGACCGCAGCACCGTCAATTGTGTATACG
>VERM01000294.1 GCA_018882645.1 Ferruginibacter sp. | reverse complement strand
GTATGATAGAATGCTCTCGGATGAATTGCTTCTTAATGGCCTAAAATTCCATATAAACTATTTCACAAACCTAATAACAGATTGTATTAGAAAAGAAGAAGATGCCGGCTTCCTTGTTTTCAGCGACGGAAAAGTAGTAGAGTATTTGGGAGAGAATTATTTTTCTCACAGAACAAAAGATTTTGACCTGACAAAACCTCATATTAGATTGTCTATAAAATTTTTCCTGAATGAATTTATCCAAAGTGATGAGCTCCAAAAAATATTTGTTCCAACAATTTTAAATGCAAATGAGAAAGAAGTACTGAAAGCGCTTCGAAAAAAGAATACAAGCATAACCATAAAAAAACGTGAAGGAGAAATCGTAAATATTGTTTCAACCGATCAAGGCACAATTTCTGACGCAAGAGCAAAGGAAATCAGAGAAATTCTTGGCCTGCGTAACTACGAAGAAATTACCATCAGTACCCGTGACGATAAAACCTTGACATTTAAGAAAACTAAAAAAAAACAATCGACTCCGGTAATCCCGGCTTAATGGTATCACCACGGGTTCACTCCGCTTAAACGGCTGAACCTACTAATTGGTGAACAATGAATTTTAAAAACGCTAACCATGTAAAACACCACAACCTAAAACTAACCAACGAAGAAATAAAAACTCTAGAGGAATTTGCAAATATCTCCGGCGATGAAGCGGATGCTTTAGCCGATTTCATTTACAATATTTCAATTATTCTTTACAAGTCAAATAAGAGCCATGAATAATCTCGATTTCTTTAAAAAGTATGTTCCAACGAAGCAATCAACCATTATAACCAATCCGAAAGTTTGGTCATACACAAGAGTAAGCTCAAAGGAGCAGTTTGATAACAACTCCAGCATCACCCGACAGCAGGAAGCGAATATAGACTGTGCTGTTAAAAACAATTTTACCATTGTTGAACATTTTGGCGGAACGTACGAGAGCGCGAAATCAGATTTTACCCGAAAGGAATTTAAACGGCTCATTGATAAAGTAAAAGCCAGCAAAAAGAAGCCCTATGCCATTTTGGTGTACAAAATGAGCAGGTTTTCCCGTTCCGGCGGAAATGCCATAGGTCTTGTCAGTTATCTCGTAGATGAGTTAAAAGTGCATTTGTATGAAGTATGCTCCGGACTGAACACCACTACCGAAAGAGGTAAGGCTGCTATTTGGGATAGTTTATTCAGTGCCTTCAAAGAAAATCTCGAAAGAAAGGAAATCATCATTCCCAATATGGCTGCCTATCTGAAAAAAGGCTACTGGTTTTCAAGAGCTCCCAGAGGGTATGACCATTTCGGGCCAAAGGTCAGGGATATAAAATTCCATAGCCCTGTTCAAAAAATCATTCTCAATGCAGAGGGTAAAATCATACGTGAGGCTTGGAGCTGGAAATTGACAGGGTTATACAGCGATGTGCAGATAGCAGAGAAATTAGCCGCCAGAGGTGTGCACATCACTGCAAAGCATTTAAGTAAACTTTGGAGAAATACTTTTTACTGCGGTATAGGTATCAACAGACTGCTCGATGAACCAATTGTTGGAAACTGGGAGGCGATGATTTCACAAGAGGACTTTATGAAAGTACAGGCGATTCTAGATAAAAACCCTTCGGGCTATCAGCACAAAAAAGAGGTTGTTGAAAGGCCTTTAACGAGGTTGCTGCGCTGTTATGGATGCGGCTCGTATATGGTTGGCTATAAAAACAATCAAAAAGACCTTCATTACTATCGCTGTTTGAAATGCAAAGGTGTAAGTCTGAATGCCCACTCTACCCCTCATGCCAAAAAGAAAAGTGCAGAGGCCATATTCATTGAACTGCTTGAACAGTATCAAGTTCCAAAAAAGTATGTGCCGCTGATTGAAATGCAGCTCACTAAATTATTCGAGCATTACAACGAGAATAACAACAGTGCCGATGAAAATTTAGAAAAGCAATACAGTACCCTTCAAAAAGAAATAAAGGATTTACGAATACGTTTAGGGATGGGTAAAATTGACCAGGAAACCTTCGATCTTACGTTTGAGCACCTCAACGAGCAACTGCTGAAAATCAGCAAAGAAATGAACACCGGGAAAGTAAAAATATCTAACCTCGAAAATTTGCTCAAAACCGCTTTGGAAAAACTTGAAAACCTCAGTAAAATATGGTGTTCCGGAGAACTGGAGCAAAAAAGGATGCTGCAAAAAACACTGTTTCCGGAGGGAATTTTCTACGATGCAAAAAACAACCAATATCTAACCGAAAATACAAATCAATTTTTAGAGTTAGTCGCTTCTTTATCAAGCAGTTGTGAGGGCATAAAAAAAGAGGACTCTCAAAATAATGATGAAAAATCCTCTTTAGTACTCGGGATGGGAGTTGAACCCACACTCGCATTGCTGCGAACAGGATTTTAAGTCCTGCGTGTCTACCAGTTCCACCACCCGAGTAGACCTTTATCTGAATTAAGAAAAGACTCAGATAAATTATTTAAAAAAAAACCCGTCAGAAAAATCATGACGGGAAAGATGAGCGGAAGACCGGGCTCGAACCGGCCACCCCGACCTTGGCAAGGTCGTGCTCTACCAAATGAGCTACTTCCGCAATAATGATTAAGAACTATTGAAATCGGATTGCAAAAATAAGAATAGTAAACTTAAAATTGCAAACTTTTTCATTCAATCAGGGCTGAACTGTATACTTCGGATTATATAATGTATTTTCCGGAATTTTTACTTCGGGTTTCCCTTTATATCTATGCGTATAC
>VERM01000293.1 GCA_018882645.1 Ferruginibacter sp. | reverse complement strand
TCACAAATCCCCACACAAAGAAGGTCATCGAGATTCATTACAACTGCATCCTGGGCTATTCCTTTCCAAACACTGATATCTCCGGTTTCTTTCCAATAGAGATATGCAAGAATGCTTTTGGTTCCGGCTCCATCGGCGTGCATTACATTTACAAAGTCATCATTTCCTGAGAGATAATCCGGATAAATTTTACAAAAGGCATTTGGATACAAACCTTGTTTCAAATGACGTATGGCATTATGTACATCTTCTTTTTGAGCAGAGACCCCTCTTTTGGTATATAGACTCATATGATTACTTGAAATGCAAAACTAAAATGAATTGGGAAATTTAATTTGTTAATTATCAATTAGTTTTGCACCGAGTAAATCATGGAAATATATCAGAACATAGAGACTTTGCCCATTTTTCAGAATGCAGTAATAACCATAGGCACTTTTGACGGAGTGCATCTCGGACATCTGAAAGTCATTCAACAACTGACAGAAGAAGCCAGGAAGGCTAATGGAGTTTCTATTCTGATTACTTTTTATCCACACCCGAAACAAATTGTCGGTTATGAAAATAAGATTTTATACACGCTGAATTCTCCTGAAGAAAAATACATGCTCCTCGAAAAAACCGGAATCGAAAAACTGGTCGTAGTTCCATTTGACAAATCTTTTTCAGACCTGTCTGCTGAAGAATATATCAGTAATTTTTTAGTAAAAAAATTCAATCCAAAAACCATCATCATAGGCTACGACCACCGCTTTGGCAAAAACCGATCTGGAAATTATGAGCTGTTGCAAAAGCATTCAGAAAATTACGGCTACACCGTTAAAGAAATCCCTGAACACATATTAAAAGACATAACGATAAGTAGCACAGCCATCAGAAATGCTTTGCTAAATGGTGAGGTGAAAATTGCCAATACATATCTTGGATACAATTATTTTTTCAGTGGCAAAGTTATTGAGGGTCATAAAATCGGGCGAACCATTAAATTCCCGACAGCCAATATTGAGATAACAGACAACCACAAACTCATTCCAAAAAATGGCGTTTATGTGGCAAATGTAAAGATTGAAGGAGAAGACTCTTTTTTAAAAGGAATGATGAACATTGGGACAAGACCTACATTCTATGATACAGAACGTCATATTGAAGTACACCTGTTCGACTTTAATGGAGATTTATACAACAAGACCCTGACCGTGCATATTGTTGACCGTATCAGAGATGAAATGCGTTTTGCAAATGCAGACGAATTGAAAAATCAACTGGAAAAAGACGAAAAGTCCGCTAAGAAGATATTTCTTTCCTGATTCCACTATACGAAAATCTTAACTACCATTTCTCTCAGCAAGGAAGCCCCCTCCGTTCCTCCATCATTGATACCAACACTTTTCAAATTGTATTGATTCAACAGGAGAATGATTTTTTCCACACCAGGGAATCCAAAATTCTTGACTGCAGCCATCCCCTGCTTTAATGCAGACGGATTATAGAAAAAAACAGGCTTCAATGCCGATTCAGTTCTATCTGCAAGACCAAACACAGTGTATACTTTACTGAAAAAAGCATAAAGCGAAGGAAGAGCCAATTGAATAGGCGCTGATTTGGGATTGCTCTCAAAATATGAAATGATTTTAATGGCTTTGGCAAGATCTTTGAAAGCAATAGCAGCCTGTAATTCAAAAATGTTATATTCTTTGCTGATGCCTACATATTTCTCCACGTCATCTTCATCAATGGATTTTTTTTCTTTAAGGTTGACGGAAATCTTGGAAATTTCATTGTCAATACGGCTTAAATCATTACCCAGATGCTCTTCCAAAAGAATTGCAGCTTTTGATCCGATGGCATATCCTTTTTCTTTTACATGAGTAATAATCCAATCATGAATTTTGTCTTCCCTGATTTTTTGAGAGTGAAATACATCGGCATTTTTTTCGAGCAGCTTGTGTAATTTAGTCCGCTTATCCAGCCCTTTACCTTTATAAGCGATGATAAAAATTGTTGAGCCCAGTGGTTCCTCTACATAAGACTCAAGTTTTTCGATGGCATTCATGAGTTGAGCCTCTCTCAACAATACAACTTGCTTTTCTGCAAACATCGGATATCTTTTGCAGGCATTGATGACTGCTGTCCATTCAGCATCTTTTCCATAGAAAACAGTCAGATTAAAGGAAGCCTCCGATTCGTTTAAAATATTTTTTTCGGCATAGTCTGCAAGCACATCGATAAAATAATCCTCTTCCCCGTAAATCCAATATACAGGCTTATATTGTTTCTTTTTCCAGTCTCCCAAAATTTTTTGCACACTCATGAAAATACAATTCGTTGGATGTAATAACTAATCAAATGGCTGTGTATTTATTTACTCAAAAAAAACAAAATTCTCTTATCATCAATTAAAAAATCTATCAGTCATAAGCCGGATTCTGTAACCGGAATAATATTCCGGAGGTCATCATTTATCTTGCTGCGCCATTGCTGACACAATCTAGCTGCCTACCCTTCAGCGCACGTCTTGCGACGATTCGGACGAGCCGCCCTCCAACACTGATTTACATGGCATTACAGCGCATAAGGTTTACCCGTAAGCCTCATTACTGAAACTTACCGTGAGCTCTTACCTCACGTTTTCACCCTCATCCCGATTGCTCAGGACAGTTATTTTCTGTGGCACTTTCTCTTTCCCTGCTGAACAGGGAAGCCGGCGCTTAACCGGTATGCTGCCCTCTGCTGTCCGGACTTTCCTCACCATTTTCATGGAGCGATAACCGGCTGATAGT
>VERM01000292.1 GCA_018882645.1 Ferruginibacter sp. | reverse complement strand
TGACTGCTGAGTACATCCATACTCTGCGCTCTGGTTGTACGAGGCAGCATATCCATACTGAATATTGTGCAGTTATTAGAATTGTATTGTGATATAAGAGCTGCGTTGTAAAGTGCATGATAGAAACCTATCAATATTTTTCCTTTACAGAAATTGGTTTCATCTCCATTTAATGGATTTATACAAAGCAGGATATCCGCTTTTTCAAAAATGTCTTTTCGTGTGGCGATTACTGCACCGGAATCCGAATATATTTGATCATTTGCAAAAGCAAATAGACCGGCATCTTTTTCCACTAAAACGTGAACATTTAATTTTTTCAGCGAAGCAATATGCTCAGGCAGAAGACTCACTCTTGTGTCGTGAGAAGGTTCTTTTAGCAAGCCAATAATCATATCTTTTATTAATTGTTCCGAAGGTAAGAAAAATTAGTATCGAATGATAAAATGTTGCTTTACTTTAAACTCTTTACGTAAAAAAATTAAACCGATAAAAAACAAATCAATAGAAAGTGTAACAGACTCATGTTTTTTAATGGACTCCCAGGCTTCTTCCATTTCTTTACTCCAGTAGATGTCGTCAAAAACCATTATCGTGTAATCATTGCTATGTTCAAGAATCCAATTGAAATAATTGATGGTTGGTTCTTTTTTATGATTCCCGTCTATGAATGCGAAATCAACGGTATTGTTGGTCTTTAGATATTCCGGTAATGTTTTGCTGAACTCACCTATATATACTTCTGAATTATTGCAGCCTGTAGTTTTCAGATTTTTTTTTGCAATGTTCGCAATTGCTTTAGATCCCTCGAAGCTGGATAATTTTCCATTCGGACAGGCGCTCGACAAATATGATGCTGTGATACCGAGAGAAGTGCCGAGTTCGATGATGTGTTTTGGCTGATAAAATTTTGCAATGCGAAAAAGCAACTGAGCATATTTTTTAGGTTTGAGCGAAGAGCCGGCTATTGCATTAATTTTTCGTTTTTTTGTTTTGATAACGGTTGAACCGGCACCGAAATCTTCAACCTCAATGGATTCATTGTTGCTAAGCAGATTTTTTCTTTGCGTTTCTATAGGCTGATAGCATTCATATTGTTTTTTATCGTTCAATACTTTTTCGATGAACTCATATACAAAAGGAGAGTGAATGCCGTGTCCCTTGCCGTTGGAAGCGGAGATCCAATACTTCAGGAATTTTCGGGATATGGTGAAAGCAGAGTACAGGAGAGATCTTGCAGTTTAAAGGTTTAAGGGTTTAATGGTTTAAGGGTTTGATTCAATCTGAAATTTAAATTACTCAAACGTTTTGAAAACACTTTTCTGGAGTATGGTATCAAACTTTTACATTCCTTATTCGATATTTTACATTTATTATTTCTCCTCTCTCTCCCAAACCTCAAAAGTATAATCAAACGCATGTTTTTCATCTGCCTTGAAATCAGTCTGAGAAGTGAGTTTCCATTCTCTATTAATTATTTCCGGGAAAAAAGTATCTCCTTCAAGTTCTGCGTGTACACGTGTCAAATATATCTTGTCGATTTTGGGTAAAGCTTCTTTATATATTTCTCCTCCCCCGATGATGAATATCTCTTTGTAATGTAAAGCTTTGGCTTTTTCAATCGCTTCATCCAGACTCTTAGCCACGGTAACATTTTCTGCCTGCCAGTTTTCCTGTCTGGTTATGACAATATTCAATCTTCCGGGTAATGGTTTGTTGACCGATTCAAAAGTCTTTCTGCCCATAATTACCACTCCACCCCAGGTGGTGTTTTTGAAAAACTTCAAATCATTGGGTAAATGCCAGAGCAGTTGGTTGTTTTTACCAATGGCGTTGTTGGAAGAGGCGGCGACGAGAATACTGATCATAATGAAATGAGTAGTAAAAATAATGAAATAAGAAATAAGAAATAAGAAATAAATAATAAGGAATATGGAACCGAGAGAAAGAGTTTAATGCTAATTATTTTTGTTTTAAATCGGCATGTTTTCGTTTTGAGGTATCAATACTCTTTATGAAAATGGCCATTAGTTCATTGGCCTCTTTTAGAGTTAGAGTTACGATTTCTTTTTTCAGGATTGGTTTTTCAAGAATAATTCTGAGATTGATTCTTGTTTCACGGAGCTCTTTGAGTGTTAGCTTTAATTTGTGAATAAAATCTGCATTTGACTCTGCTGCTTGAACTTCTCCATAAATCAATGCCGAAGCTGTTGAGCTTTTTGAAAGTTGATGTGATAAATTTTGTGCAGCTTTTGTGTAGGGCAAAGCATCACATATTTCAAGACAAGAGCATGCGAATCGAATCAATCTGTCTTCAAGATCATATCTCGACATGGAAATAACAATAGTTTGAAGCAAAGATCTAAATTTAATAAACGAAGACAAAAGTAAAAAAACAGTTGAACTTACGTTTTTTACTTCCTGAATCATCGTCTATAAAACTTTCTTATTCCTTATTCTTTATTTCTTATTTTACATTTCCCCTACACTGCCACCGGCGCTTTAATCCCCGGATGACACTGATAATTTTCCAGTGTAAAATCTTCATACTTGAAATCAAAAATATCTTTTACCTCAGGATTGATTTTCATTTGAGGAAGCGGAAAGGGAGTTCGGGTTAATTGAAGATATGCTTGTTCAAAATGGTTGCTGTATAAATGTACATCTCCAAAAGAATGTACGAAATCGCCGTAGTCCAAATCGCATGCCTGGGCAATCATCATGGTAAGCAACGCGTAGGAAGCGATGTTGAAAGGTACGCCGAGAAATACGTCAGCACTGCGCTGATACAACT
>VERM01000291.1 GCA_018882645.1 Ferruginibacter sp. | reverse complement strand
GAGTATACTGCTATTAGGTAAAGATTATGAGATGATGGCCAATTTTCCAATAGATCCGCAATTGAACTGACAAAAACCTTTACCCATTTTGCTGTACAGCATTCTGAAATATCCGGCCAAACTTGCACTTTTATTCTATTGCCGGAATATATCTATTAACAAAAAAGAAATCCTAAAAAGTAATGGACCAATCTTGATTGCAGCCAATCATCCCAACTCTTTTCTGGATGCTGTCATCTTAGCAACCCTTTTTGAGAAACCGGTTTATGCTTTGGCAAGAGGAGATGTTTTTGTAAATAGATTTGTTCGTTTTTTACTCCGTTCTCTTCGCATACTTCCCGTTTACCGGATCAGTGAAGGGTCTGAAAACCTGAACCATAATTACCATACATTTTCAGAGTGCAGAGAAATTTTTAAGAAAAATGGAATTGTTCTTATTTTCAGTGAAGGTCTTTGTTTGAATGAATGGAGATTGAGAAAGTTAAAAAAAGGTACGGCTCGCCTCGCTCTGAGCAGTTGGGAAGAAGGTATTGATTTAACGATATTGCCCATTGGGATAAACTACCATTCTTTTTCTTCTTTCGGAAAAAATGTCAAAATACAAATTGGCAAAAGCTTTAATCGCAATGATTTACAAATTGAAACGTACAATGGCAATGCGATTGTAGCATTCAATAAAAAACTGGAAACTGAGCTCAATCCATTAGTTGATCAAATCAATGCAGAAGATACCCAAATGATAAAAAATATTTTTTTACCTGATGAAGAAAAAAAATCAAACCACACTTTTTTACGAATGCCGGGTATATTGGGAAAAATCATTCACTATCCCTTCTATGCACCCATACTATATACGGTTAAAAATAAAGCAAAAAAATCTGTTCATTTCGATTCCATCCTAACAGGTATTCTTTTCTTTACATATCCCATATTGTTAGGCACTATTGCGATGCTGGTATTTTATTTTTTCGGTGGGCTTTACTGGTTAATACCTTTGATTGTTATGCCATTTTTGGCATGGACCTATATCCAGACAAAAAAGCAATATTTCGGCAGATAAGAAAGAGTCTTATTTTTCGACAGCACCTTCCACGAGCACTGTAGTTTTATTGTTCAAAACCTCCACAAATCCACTTTGAATAGAGAAAGAAGATGTGATATTTTTATCTTTTAAGATTTTGAGATTGCCTGACTTGAGGGCACTTACGAGGGGCGCATGTTTATCCAACACCTCAAACAACCCGCTGATTCCGGGAAGTTGCACTCCATATACCTCGCCACTGAAAATTTTTTGTTCGGGTGTTAAGATTTCTAAAGTCATTGTAATCATTTTACAGTTTAATGGTTTAACGGTTCAATAGTCATAAGAAAATGATTTGTAATAGCAATTCAAATCAACCCATAAACCTTTAAACCCTTAAACATTTTACGCTTTGGCCGCCGCCATCAGTTTTTTACCTTTTTCGATTGCGTCATCCAGCGTACCAACCAGGTTGAACGCAGCTTCAGGATACTCATCCACTTCACCGTCCATGATAGCATTAAACCCTCTGATGGTTTCTTCAATGGGCACCAACACTCCTTTCAAACCGGTAAACTGTTCGGCAACAAAGAATGGCTGGCTGAGGAAACGCTGTACTTTACGTGCTCTTGATACAACCAGTTTATCTTCATCACTCAATTCATCCAAACCAAGGATGGCAATGATATCTTGTAATTCCTTATAACGCTGAAGAATCAATTTTACTCTATTCGCAGTATTGTAATGCTCTTCTCCAACAATCTGAGGAGTCAAAATTCTTGAAGTTGAATCTAATGGATCCACCGCAGGGTAAATACCCAAATCTGCAATTTTACGACTCAATACCGTTGTGGCATCCAGGTGAGCAAAGGTTGTTGCCGGAGCAGGATCGGTAAGATCATCCGCAGGTACATATACCGCCTGCACGGAAGTGATAGAACCATTTTTGGTTGAAGTAATTCTTTCCTGCATCAATCCCATCTCGGTAGCCAGTGTAGGCTGATAACCTACCGCACTAGGCATACGACCGAGCAAAGCTGATACCTCAGAACCTGCCTGAGTGAAACGGAAGATATTGTCTACGAAGAAAAGGATATCTTTTCCTTGTCCTTCTCCATCCCCATCACGATAGTATTCCGCTAATGTAAGTCCGCTCAATGCTACTCTGGCTCTCGCTCCGGGTGGCTCGTTCATCTGACCAAAAACGAATGTTGCTTTTGAGTCTTTCAATCCTTCCATATCCACCGCACTCAAATCCCATCCGCCTTCTTCCATGCTGTGTTTAAATTTGTCGCCATAGTTCATGATACCAGCCTCAATCATCTCTCTCATCAAATCATTTCCTTCACGGGTTCTTTCACCTACACCGGCAAATACAGATAAACCACTATAAGCTTTCGCAATGTTGTTGATCAACTCCTGAATCAAAACCGTTTTACCCACACCGGCACCACCAAACAGACCAATCTTACCGCCTTTTGCATACGGCTCAATCAGATCGATTACTTTAATACCGGTATATAAAACTTCAGAAGCAGTACTCAAATTTTCAAACAACGGCGGCTTGGAGTGAATGGGACGACCACCTGCTTTGTTTACCTGTGGCAAACCATCAATCGCATCTCCGGTAACGTTGAACAAACGGCCTTTAATGCCCTCTCCAATCGGCATGGTGATGGGCTTTCCGGTATCAACCACAACAGTACCGCGAACCAACCCTTCTGTTCCATCCATTGCAATGGTACGAACACTGTCCTCACCCAAATGTTGCTGTACTT
>VERM01000290.1 GCA_018882645.1 Ferruginibacter sp. | reverse complement strand
TCCACTACAGTTGGACTGATCCTCACATCATTACACTATTGTCTGGCGAAATCGGCAAGAAAACTGTTGCCGGCAGAAACGATATGGCTGCATGTACAAATTTTTTTCACCTTCCATGTACATTTGATGGCAGCGGCCATGGGATTCGCTTCCGATGCGGTTTTTATCCAAATGGCGTCATCAAAATCATAGATGATTTTTTTTCTCCAGATTTTGGCGATAACCCATTCAAAAAAAGGGGGACCTATTGGAGCAACCTCCCGATGAATGAATATATAATCGTAGCCGGATAAATTGAACATTAGAATAAATCTTCTGAAAAAGCCGGAGAGAATTCCCCCTATTTTTTTGAAGGCATGTTGGCGCTGATATAAAATCTTCCAGGTGTAGGAGCTGTAAAATGCTTTTTGAATAAAGGTCACTTCTTTATTGCCGGTCTGAGCGGTAAAGTGTTCAAATCTGAATCGCTGTGAGGGCGAAAGGTTATACGGAGCAGGAACGAGCAACAGTACTTTCAAAGCCGATTATGTTCTTGTGTTATTGATTAATTCCAAATGAACTACAAAACTACACGATAATGTTTAAATAGGTTTTCATTTGTACAATCTGCCAAGCCTCACCCTCTCTTTAAGGGTTAGTAGTTTAGGGGTTTAGAGGTTTTAGGGTAATATTTTCCTCCCTACCGGCAAGCGTTTTACATTTAAAATTTTACATTTTACATTCCAGTGTTTACTGACCTCCCCCGATACCCTCTCTTTAAGGTTTAGTAGTTTAGGGGTTTAGAGGGTTTAGAGAGAACTGCCGTGATTCCTGTCATCATGAAACTCAATAGGAAACAATAAACATTAAATAAGGAATAAGAAATAAGGAAGTGATATATCGGCGAAATAAAATATTTTCTTCTTTCTTATTCCATATTTGGGGTTACTTATTTTTACTTTCTAGGGACTTCCTTATTCCTTATTTTGTATTTCTTATTTTATATTTTAGTTCTCTATTTAGTTTTTTCAACTTGACCAATTCAGAAAAATCTCCCCTTTATCTGTTTATTCCAGCATGAACTCAACCACTTCTACTGAATAATTTTATATCTGATACAGATAATCTTTCTCATTTGCAAATAATAGATAAGCTAAAATTATTAGAGTATAAGAAATTTAAGCGCGGTGCCCTTATACTTTTTGGTAAAGACCCCAATCGCTTTTATCCCAACATACAAGTAAAAATTGGTCGATTTGGAAAAGACAGCACCGATTTAAAATTTCAAGAAACAATAGAAGGCAATTTAATCCATTTACTTTATGAAGTACAGGTACAGCTAAATTATAAGTTCCTTACACGACCGGTTGATTTTGAAGGGATGCATAGAATAGAAAAAGGCGAATACCCGGTGGCTGCTCTCAGGGAGATGTTGCTCAATGCATTGGTACACAGATCTTATATGGGGGCGCCCGTCCAAATCAGGGTATTTGATGACAGGCTATCGGTATGGAATGAAGGCGCATTGCCAAAAGGATTAGATATTATAAGTTTAAAAA
The DNA here is from genome assembly GCA_018882645.1 of Ferruginibacter sp. Taxonomy (GTDB): domain Bacteria; phylum Bacteroidota; class Bacteroidia; order Chitinophagales; family Chitinophagaceae; genus Ferruginibacter. The sequence continues at coordinate 1,269 of VERM01000290.1, read as the reverse complement.
AGGAACACAATTCACGACCCCGCAATCCGAAGATTGCAGACACTTGTTTTAAGGCCGGCTATATTGATACCTGGGGAAGAGGAACGCTTAAAATTATCAATTCCTGTAAAGAAGCTGAACTTCCTGAGCCTGAAATTATAGAAATAGATGGTGGCGTACAGGTTACTATTTTCAAAACTCAAGTTGGTGGTCAAGTTGGAGGTCAAGCTGGTAATAAACTAATCACGCTTACTACCAGACAGGGAGAAGTTTTGAAATTAATAAAGTCAAATCCAAAAATATCGAGAAAAGGAATTGCCCAAAAATTAGGCATAAACGAATCGGCAGTACAAAAACATACAGACGCATTGAAAAAGAAATTTGTAATAGAACGAGAAGGGGAAACGACTGGACGATGGATAATACTTGTTGATGAATAAAATTTTTATCGCCTTGTAAATCACCTCACCTCCGACCCTCTCTTTAAAGTTTGGTTCTTTAGGGGTTTAGATGGTTTAGGGTTATATTTTTTTCATTCCCTCTAAACTCCTAAACCTTCAACCATTAAAACCTTTTTTCTTGCCACCGCCTTGTGTTTTCACAAGCGGCGATTCGAATAGAATATAAAATTAAAAATCTAAAATATGGAATGTAAAACTGAAAGTATTAACCCCTTCTACATTTTACATTTTAAATTTTAGATTTTACATTTCCTCACTTCATCATACTATCGATAATTTTTTTCAGGTAGGCAAGTTCATCCTTGAGGAAATGGATCTGATCTTCATAGAGGCGTTTTTCGTTGTCGGACATGCCTTTTTGAAGTACGAAGCCGTTGCCGGTTTGGTTGTGCATGACATTAAATATCATTTGCTCATTGAATGTGGCGATCTCGTCCGGGCTCATCCCGAGTATTTCTGAAATGTGGTTTAGTTTTTGGTAGGTGATTTCTGTTTCGCCCAACTCCAGTTTTGAATAGGCACTTTGCGTAATGCCGAGTTCTGCGGCAAGGTGGTTTTGTGTAAGATTTTTCAGCTCTCTCAATTTTTTAATCTTCTGTCCGAGAGAAGGCATGGGGATATCCATATATAAAATTTTATTTAAAGATACAAAATGAGAGGAATAAAATAGTCTGCATTTTAAAATAGAATTCGCAGATACAGAATAAACTATTGGCAAAGGGAATAATGTATTCGTATTTATTCCATTAAAATTTATTAATTGAAGATAATATTGCCGGGTAAGGATTATTACAAATATAACCGGACAGTTATAGAATCAGCATATTAT
>VERM01000289.1 GCA_018882645.1 Ferruginibacter sp. | reverse complement strand
AATCTATACCGACTCAAATGCACAAGTTCAAAACAACATCAACGTTGTAACGACTGCAGTACCTTTCTTAAGGATTTCTCCCGATGCCAGATCGGGTGCTATGGGAGACGTCGGCATCGCCACTTCTCCTGATGCATATTCGGGATATTGGAATCAGGGTAAAACCATTTTTGCTGAAAATACAGCCAGTGCTGCACTTACATACACACCATGGCTTAAAGATCTCGGCCTCAACGACGTATATCTTGCTACTTTGTCGGGATATTATAAATTAGACGAAAATCAGGCGGTGACCGGTTCTCTGAGGTATTTTAACTTGGGTAGTATTACTTTCACTGACATCAATGGCAATACGTTGAATAATTTTCGTCCCAGAGAGTTTGCACTCGATGCAGGTTACTCCAGAAGGCTTTCAAGTAAAATCGGGTTGGGTGTAGCATTGCGTTTCATAAATTCTGATTTGGCCGGAGGCACCATTGGCGGAGTTAGTTACAAGCCGGCATCCTCGATAGCCGGAGACGTTCACATGTTCTATAAAGGTACAAATGAAGCCGGCAATGGATTCGACTGGGGTGTAACATTGAGTAATCTTGGATCTAAAATTTCTTATACGAGTGATGCCAGTCAAAAAGACTATATCCCTGCCAACCTGGGAATCGGCGCTGCTTATAACAGAACTTTTGATGCAGACAATAAAATCACTTTTGCGATGGATTTGAATAAATTAATGGTTCCCACACCGCCCGCCCAAGGTACACTTACAGATCAGCAATATGCCGATCGTTTGAAAGATTATCGCAACAAAGGTGTAGTATCCAGCTGGTTCAGTTCATTTGGTGATGCCGGTGCGGATGAGCTCAAGGAAGTAACCGTTTCTGCAGGTGCAGAGTATCTTTACAAAAATCAATTTGCTTTTCGTGCCGGATATTTTTACGAAAACCAATTGAAAGGGAATCGAAGATATTTTACGTTTGGTGCAGGTTTGAAATACAACACTTTTGGTCTGAACTTTTCTTACATAGCACCTACCGGTTCCGGTGTCAACCGCAATCCTCTTTCAAACACATTGCGCTTCAGCTTTTTGTTTGACTTCAACAAAGATCAAAAATAACTTTTCATATCATCAAAAAAAGCGTTTCTTTGACCGGAAACGCTTTTTTAATTTTGTTCATTTATTAATCACAAGCAAACAAATGTCTTACAGAATCGGCTCGGGTGTTGATTATCATCAGTTGACAGAAGGAAGGGATTTATGGATTGGTGGAGTGAAAATACCCCATCACAAAGGTGCACTCGGTCACAGTGATGCAGATGTACTGCTGCATGCCATTTGTGATGCGTTGCTCGGAGCTTTATGCCTCGGAGATATTGGAGTGCATTTTCCGGATACCAATCAGGACTATAAAAATATAGACAGTAAGATTTTGCTTAAAAAAACATACGACCTTATCAGGGATAAAAAATACCATATCGTGAATGTGGATAGTACATTATCCTTACAGTCACCGAAAATAGCTTCATTTATTCCGTCCATGCAATCAACCATTGCATCTATTCTGAATATTGAAACATCAGATGTGTCCATAAAAGCCACAACTACTGAAAAGATGGGATTTGTAGGAAGGGAGGAAGGCCTTATGGCTCAGGCAACCGTTCTGCTTTGTAAAGATTAATTTCCAAACAATAATATGTCAGCTGTTCAAATCAACATCATCAACCGTTCCGGCAATCCATTGCCTGAATATGCTACGCCCGGATCTTCGGGTATGGATATCAGGGCTTATTTATCGGAATCCATAACGCTTAAATCTCTGGAACGTAAACTCATTCCAACCGGATTGTATTTGGAAATACCTGAAGGTTTTGAAGTGCAGATTCGCCCAAGAAGCGGTCTGGCACTGAAACAGGGTATCACCTGTTTGAATACTCCCGGCACAATTGACAGTGACTACAGAGGAGAGATAAAAGTATTGCTGATTAATTTGAGTGATCAGCCACAAACCATACAAAACAATGACCGTATTGCACAGATGGTTTTAGCAAAAACAGAAAGAGCTGAACTGGCTTGCGTAAATAAACTCAGCACTACGGAAAGGGGAGAGGGGGGGTTCGGTCATACCGGGATTTAATGTAAAAATTTCTTCCAATTTTTTACTTTATCACATGTGACAAAATTTTTTAAAAACAGTTTAAATACATGAGAATTCAACATATCATCATCACATTGGTTTGCCTATTCCTTTTTTCTTGCAAGACAACAAAAAAAATCAGTAAGGCAATTGCACCTAAAGTGCCGGGAATCACCATTAATAACGCTGAGGATTCATTGAGATTGCTGAATCAGACTCTGGATAGTTTCAAATCACGCAGAATTGATTTTCAAACATTTAGTGCAAAAATTAAAGTGGAGTCAATGGATAACAAAGGGAAAAACCCTGATATCTCTGCCAATGTAAAAATTATTAAAGACAGTGCTATTTGGATTTCACTGACTGCCACAATCATCAATATTGAAGTATACAGAGCGCTCATCACAAAAGACAGTGTAATCCTATTAAACAAGCAAGACAAAGAGGTGGTCTACAGGTCTGTTAATTATCTTCAAAATGTGACTCAGATACCTTTTGATTTTTATACATTACAGGATTTGATTGTGGGTAATCCTATTTTCTGGAGTGACAGCATCACTTCATTTAAGATCAAGAATGACCAGGTGCTTTTATCCTCCCTTGGCAAATATTTCAAAGGTATTTTTGCGCTATCCTACGAAAATAAAAATATCCTTCATTGCAAACTGGATGATGTGGAT
>VERM01000288.1 GCA_018882645.1 Ferruginibacter sp. | reverse complement strand
GGTATATTTTGTGTATTTTTTATTATTAAAAGTAATTTTAGAAACTTTTATATCGCTAGCAATATTATTATACACAAACGTATATTTATTTTTCCAATTTTTTTATAATATTTTTCGCAAGTAATTTTATTCCCGATTTCAGCTTCTTTTGTTAATGGGACGTGTTCTGTTTTAAAACAAATTTTATATTTTGTAAAATAATAAGATATAGCATGTTCTCCGTCCATAGCGGTTAAAACATAACCCTTTTCTATATCATACCCATCTGGACTATATTCTATTTCTTTTAAAGAATCAACAATGGTAAATTTTTCAACTTTCAACATTTCAATAGTTTCATTAACATTCAATCCAAGAGTTCCAAATTGAGAAAATGAACTTGTTGAAATAAAAAGAAAAAATGATGTTGTAATAATTTTTAAACTTTTCATGGCTTTTGGTTTTAAAAGATTAAAAAATAATGCTTGTTTTATTGTAACCATACATTGAATGTATTACAACAACTTTCAAAAAAAAGTTAGGCAATTGTGAATTAAGATTTTATTGGGATTTAACTAATGTAGAAATATGACTGAACTATTCCCATCTGAATCTACTGATGAATATTATGATAGAAGATTTACGGCATTAATTATCGCCTCAACAGCTTCCACAATTGTTCCTGCACATGATTTTTAAACTCCTCTGAACCGATAATTTTTATATCCTCCAAAAAGCCGGTTACAAATCTGGTGATGGGTTTAAGGTCGTTGACTGTTGCTTTAAAATGATATAGTTTTTTCTTTGTGTCTAATTTAATCAGACCGGCAGTCATGGGATACTCTTCCTTTAATAACATGGCTGTTCTTAAGGAAAGCAGTAGCTCAATCTCATACACCTTATTTGCAGCTATAAACCCAAACGCATCAGGAGTTTTGTATTTGTGCTTGACTGCATTTTTAAAAGAGGTTTTCTTTATTTCCACACCGGAGATGCGGTCTATGTTAAACACCTTATTTTTTCCTGTTTTTACTTCATAGGCGGCAACACTCTGATAATCATCTGTGAATTTTATAGGCTCTACCAGCCGGTCACTTATTTTGTTGGAATTAAAGCTGTGATATTTTTTCAGTACCACCTGTTTTTTTGTCTGTATAGCTGTTGAAAGCTTTTCAATAATCTTTCCCAGATGTGCCTTTAATATCTGCTGGGCATGGAGCTGTGTTTCGGAATTGATGTAAATCTTTTTGAGTATCGAATCTTTCAAGGGATGGTTTTTGGCAACCGTCATCAGCAGGCTTTTCATTAATGCAATCTCTTCCTCATTGAGACTCAAATCACCATTCTCGTCATTGCAACGAATGCATATCTGGTTGCGTTCACTTTTTTGTATATCAAATCCTATCTCTGTAAGCAAATCCAGGTATCTGTACACTGTTCTTTCGGTACTGTCCAACAAAGTAGATAGTTGTCTGATGCTTTTAGCCGGAGGGGATTTAAGGGTTCTTATGAGTTGAAGCACCCTTAGGATTTTGTTTTGGTTGTACATGGGGTAGAAATATTGCGACAATATAGGTCAAAAAATTATATATCTTTTTCAATTGACCTTAGTTGTCAAAGAAACTGTTGATGTTTGCGGGAACAACAAATTTACTTTTATGAGAAAATCCATGTTTTTATTATTTGTTCTTTTACTCTCTATCAAAGCAATGTCTCAGAATAAAACTGATACATCATATTATATTCAAGCGTGCCAGGATAAAATGACTGACAAAAAATATGCATTCGGATCAAAGAGTCTTCTTTGTACCGAAAACGGAAAAAAGGGGTTTAAAATTTCTATTTCATGGCAAAATAAAAATGATGAAATTACTTACAGCGGTTTTACAGTAACCTCTGCAGGAATAGGAACATGCAATGAAAATGATGAATTGATTTTATTATTTGAAGATGATTCCAAATTAAAGTTTACTAGTTGGAATAAATTCAACTGTGAGGGTAATTCGTATTTTGATTTGTATGGGAAAAGCTTAGATGAAATAAGCTCCAAAAAGGTAAAGACAATCAGATTTATCAATGGCAGAACTTTTGACAGTTATACGTATGAGGTACCTGAAAGAAATCAGGCGTATTTTATTCAAGCAAAATATGCATTAGAAAATAAAATTATCAAGAATACTTCATGCGACTAAAATTAATGGTTCGTTTTTAATCCTTCCCTACACCCAATTATAACATTAATATTAATGAATTGCCTGTTCATTGGTGGGGATACTATTTCGTATAATCATTTTTTGCCAATCAGCCATTCTCCCATAAATTTGATGAGATGAATTATTGTATCCGATGAACTTCAAATCACTCATATCCAAAGTCAATTCCTGGAAGGATTTCAAAAATGCACTTGAGCCATTAAGCAAACTCGAAAAAGGGAATGCCTTTGAAACGCTGACAAAATATTTCCTGCTCTGTAATACCACCTACAATAATAAGCTTAAGCAGGTATGGCTGCAAAAGGAAGTACCTCCGTCGGTGATTAAAAAACTCAATCTTCCCACCAATGACCAGGGTATTGATTTGATTGCAGAGACAAATGACGGTTTCTACTGGGCTATCCAGTGTAAATATTTACAGGATGAAGACAAGCGCCTATCCCACAGGACAATCTCTACCTTCACCTCTTTGAGCACCGGGATAGCGAAAAACATTTCTTATTGCCTGGTAGCCACTACTGCCGATGATTATGCCGAAATATACAAAGGAAATAAAAACATTGGCTTCATGAATGCAGATGAGTGGAATAAGCTGGATAAAGAATTCTTTACCGATGTAAGGAC
>VERM01000287.1 GCA_018882645.1 Ferruginibacter sp. | reverse complement strand
CCTTTTTTCAGGTTTAAATCAATCATCTACTTCAATCTTTATTATGAATTTGTTTGAGAAACAAAACAGCGAATTTAGCCAAAGACACATCGGTCCGAATGAGAAGGAAATAACTTCCATGCTTGAAACCATAGGATTAAGAAGCATAAACGAATTGATTGAAAAAACCGTCCCGGCTTCCATAAGGAATACCAAGCCAATCGAAACTTCAGCTCCCGTTAGTGAAAATGAATATCTCAGTCAATTAAAAAAAATCGCATCAAAAAATAAGGTATTCAAAACATACATCGGTCAAGGTTATTACAACACCATCACCCCAAGTGTGATTCTCAGGAATATTTTTGAAAATCCGGGATGGTATACTCAATACACCCCATACCAAGCTGAGATTGCTCAGGGACGGCTGGAAAGTCTGCTGAATTTTCAAACGATGGTCAGCGACCTTACCGCATTGCCAATTGCCAATGCAAGTTTACTTGATGAAGGCACTGCCGCAGCTGAAGCCATGACGATGCTTTTCAATCACAAAAATAAAGACCACGACCACATCACATCTCCCAGGTTTTTTGTAGATGAAAATATTTTTGACCAAACAAAAGAAATACTCATAACCAGAGCTCTCCCTGTAAAAATCGAATTGGTTTTTGGTGATCATAAAAAAATTGAATTGGATGAAAGCTTTTTTGGCGCTATTGTACAGTACCCCAATAAAAATGGGCTGATTGAAGATTACAGAGCGTTTATACAAAAAGTACATTCAGTAAACGCCCAGGTAGTAATGGCCACTGATCTACTTGCTTTATGTTTACTTACACCTCCCGGAGAACTCGGTGCCGATGTGGCAATCGGAAACGCTCAACGCTTTGGTGTACCTGTAGGTTTTGGCGGTCCTCATGCTGCATTTTTCGCAACAAAAGATGAATATAAAAGAAATATCCCCGGAAGAATAATCGGTGTCAGCGTGGATGCCTCCGGCAATCGCTGTCTGAGAATGGCATTACAGACAAGAGAGCAGCACATCAGAAGAGAAAAAGCCACCAGCAACATCTGTACTGCCCAGGCTCTGCTGGCCAACATGGCCGCGATGTATGCCGTTTACCATGGTTCGGAAGGTGTCACAAACATCGCGAAAAGAATCAGCTTACTGACCTCAGTGCTTAACGATGAATTAAATAAACTAGGTTTCAAAAATATCAATACATCTTTTTTTGACACCCTGCACATACCCGTTTCTGAAATCGAGAAAATAAAAACGCTGGCCGAATCGAAAAAAATAAATTTCGGTTATGCAACTGATCAAATCAATATTTCAATAGACGAAACTACTACAAAGGAAGATCTGGCAAATATAATAAGCGTGTTTGCATCCGCTGGCGACAAATCATTGACCGATATTTCTTTTGAAAAAGAACAAGTACTTGACAATATTCCTGCATCGTTAACAAGAACATCTCCTTTTCTGACACATCCTGTTTTCAATAGCCACAGAAGTGAAACACAGATGATGCGTTACATCAAAAGCCTTGAAAATAAAGATCTCAGTTTGAATACTTCAATGATCTCGTTAGGCAGTTGTACAATGAAATTAAATGCAGCAACCGAGCTGATCCCCGTAAGCTGGCCTGAATTCAACAGCATTCACCCGTTTGCTCCCAAAAATCAATGGGAAGGGTACCAACAAATTATCAGTGAACTTGAATCAAGCCTGAGCAGCATCACCGGATTTGCAGCCACATCTTTACAACCCAATAGCGGTGCACAAGGTGAATATGCAGGATTGCTTACCATCAGGGCTTATCATCAAAACAGAAATGAGAGCAACAGAGATATCATTTTGATCCCCATTTCAGCTCACGGCACCAATCCTGCATCTGCCGTTATGGCCGGGTTTAAAGTTGTTGTAACCAAATGTGATGAAGCCGGAAACATTGATATTGAAGATCTGAGAAGCCATGCAGAAAAAAACAAAGCACAGCTTGCCGGCCTGATGATTACCTATCCCAGCACACACGGTGTATTTGAAGAGGGCGTAAAACAAATTTGTAACATTATTCACGACAATGGCGGACTGGTATATATGGATGGCGCAAACATGAACGCACAAGTAGGTCTTACCAGCCCCGGCAACATCGGAGCCGATGTTTGCCATTTGAATCTACATAAAACATTTGCAATTCCCCATGGCGGCGGCGGCCCCGGTATGGGTCCTATTTGTGTCAACGAAAAACTGGCACCCTACCTGCCCGGTCATCTTACTTTGAATAATAGTAAGTCTTCCATACATGCCGTAAGTGCTGCTCCTTTCGGCAGTGCCAGTATCTTATTAATCAGTTACGCTTATATAAAAATGCTCGGAGCCGAAGGAATGAAAAGAAGCACGGAAATAGCTATACTCAATGCCAATTACATGAAAGCCAGACTGGAAGAAGCATTCAAGATATTATATACAGGGAAAAATGGCACTTGCGCTCATGAATTCATCGTAGATCTGAGACCTTTCAAACAGATTACGGGTATAGAAGCTGAGGATGTGGCCAAAAGACTGATGGACTATAATTTTCATGCACCAACCTTGAGTTTCCCTGTGCCAGGTACAATTATGATTGAGCCTACAGAAAGTGAAGATAAAGCTGAACTGGACAGATTCTGCGATGCAATGCTTTCAATCAGAGATGAAATCAGAATGATCGAAGAAGGGAAAATAGATAAAACAGACAACCCCTTAAAAAATGCCCCGCACACTCAGGAACTAATCTCATCAGACGAGTGGGAATTACCCTACAGTAGAAAGACGGCTGCGTTCCCGCTCCCATATGTAAA
>VERM01000286.1 GCA_018882645.1 Ferruginibacter sp. | reverse complement strand
TTCTTATTCCTTATTTCTTATTTTTTATTTCTTATTTCTTATTTTTTATTCTCACGATTAAAATCGTGGGCTTTTTAAATCACAAAATTCAGCGCTTCGGACAGTGGATTCTTATCCCTGATGGTGACTTCGCTTTTATGATAAACAATTGAATTGGGTAGCACCGAATGGGTAAGCCATACGTTACCACCGATGAGGCTGTGCTTACCCACAACCGTATCTCCTCCGAGAATAGTGGCACCGGAATAGATAACCACATGATCTTCAATAGTGGGATGACGTTTGGTTTGCGCCTGATCCTTGCTTACGCTCAATGCACCCAGCGTTACGCCTTGATAAATTTTGACATTGTTGCCGATAACAGATGTCTCCCCAATGACGATACCTGTACCGTGATCGATGAAAAACGAATGCCCGATAGAAGCTCCGGGATGTATATCTATGCCGGTCTTACTGTGAGCATGCTCCGAAAAAATACGGGGCAGAATGCGCACACCCTTTTTCCATAGTTGATTCGACAAACGATAAATCGCCGTTGCGTAAAAACCGGGATATGCCACCAGTACTTCTTCCAGGGAGTAGGCGGCAGGATCAAACTCTAAAACAGAAGCTGCATCTTTTAGCAATTCAGCATGTAAATATGGCAAGGCATCAAAAAAACTTTGCGTAATGGATGACGCATTATCCTCCTTATCGGAAACCCCTTTTATTAATTCAAACAACTGATTTCGAAAACTTCCCATTACACCCGACAAGTAAGCCTCATCTCCTTTTTCTTTTTCAGCAGGCACAAACAAAAATTCAAAGAAGTCGTCAATAAAGGCCTGCGCTCTTCCCTTTTCAGGAAAATCCGACTGCACTCTGTTGAAGTGTTTTTGTAATTGTTGTATGAATTCTTTATCCTGCATGAGTTATTTTCAGTTAATGCAACATGCACGCACCAACGGTAACGTGACTGGTTTCGTCAATTAAAATGGCGCCACCGTTTACCTTTAATGTATTGTATGCATCATAAGGCAAAGGAGATGCTGTCTTCAATTTCAATCGCACCACATCGTTGAGCAAAATCTTTTCAGGTGCTACTTCCTGCTCCAGCGTATTTACATTCAAACGATATTCTACTTCTTTCACTACGGCTCTTACCAGTCTGCTGTTGAGTTGCAGCATATATCTGCTTCCTGCCTGCAAGGGTTGCTGTCCCATCCAGCATACATCGGCCGTAAATTCATGAGATAAATTCACAGTCTCATTTTGATGCACTAAAACATCACCACGACTGATATCGATATCGTCTTTCAGATGAATGATGGCACCTTGCGGAGCAAATGCCTCCTGAACAGATTTGCCTGAAACCTCAATGGCATTTATTTCCGACTCTAAACCTGAAGGCAATACTTTTATTTTATCTCCGACTTTGTAAATTCCGCTGACAACTTTTCCGGAGTATCCACGGTAATCATGCAGCTCTGCCGATTGAGGACGAATCACATATTGAACGGGAAATCGTGCATGCGTTAGGTTTATATCCGCACTCACTTCAATGGTTTCCAATAAATCCAACAATGCCGGGCCTTCATACCAGGGAAATGCATTGGAACGATCAACGATATTGTCTCCGTTCAGTGCAGATATGGGAATGTAAGTAACTTCATTGAGTCCAAGTGATTTGGCCACGAGTGCATAATCGGAAGCGATTTTATCATACACTTCTTTGGAATGATTCACCAGATCCATTTTGTTGATGGCCACCACCACGTGTTTGATTTGCAATAAAGATGCTATGAGAGAATGACGTTTGGTCTGCTCCACCACCCCATTGCGCGCATCAATCAGAATGATGATCAAATCGGCATTGGAAGCGCCGGTGACCATGTTTCTGGTGTATTGGATATGTCCGGGTGCGTCGGCTATAATGAATTTTCTTTTGGGCGTACTAAAATATTTATATGCCACATCTATGGTGATTCCCTGCTCACGTTCGGAGCGGAGACCGTCGGTTAGGAGAGCCAGGTCAATTTCACCATCTTCTTTATTCTTACTTTGTTTCTCAAGTGCCTCCAGCTGATCTATCATGATTGATTTGCTGTCGTACAACAAACGACCTATTAGCGTGCTCTTTCCGTCATCTACACTGCCTGCGGTTATGAATCTTAATATATCCATTTTATATTTCTAATTATATTTTTTATTTGTTTTAGATACATCCAACTTAACTGGTGTTGAATGTTGTTGAAATTTGGTGAACGTTGTTTAATTTTTCAAATTCAAATCTTCACATCTTCACATTTCCAAATCTTCACATTATCAAATTGCCGAATTGTCAAATTGTTTAAAAGTACCCCGTCTTCTTCCTATCTTCCATAGCTGCTTCGCTCACTTTATCATCAATACGGGTCTCGCCGCGTTCACTTGTTTTTGTTTTGATGATTTCTGCAATAATATCATCCAGCGTTTCTGCTTTAGATTCTACTGCAGCCGTGCAGGTCATGTCTCCCACAGTACGATATCTGACTTTTCTGACAGAAATTTTATCCGCCGGATCTATCTGAATAAAATCAGACACAGCCACCAGCTGCCCGTCCCACTCCAGTACTTTACGGTCATGTGCAAAATAAATTTCAGGCAATTCGATATTGTGTCTGCGTATATAATTCCATACATCGAGCTCGGTCCAGTTGCTTATTGGAAATACGCGCACATTTTCGCCAGGATTTATTCGGCCGTTTAACATGTTCCAAGGTTCCGGCCGTTGACTCAAGGGATTCCACGTTCCTTCTTGGTCGCGAAAGGAGAAAATCCGTTCTTTGGCACGCGCCTTATC
>VERM01000285.1 GCA_018882645.1 Ferruginibacter sp. | reverse complement strand
GAGAAGCAGTATGCAGGTTGAAAAAGTAGAAACGGTAAGCTTTTCAGAGGAAATATCCATCGTAAAAGATTATCTGGCACTGGAACAAATCAGATTTGAAGAAAGACTTTGTGTCGATATGCAAATCGATCCCAACACCCTGTATCTCCCCATTCCTCCGATGATGCTGCAGACGCTTGTGGAAAATGCCATCAAACATGGTATCAGCAAGGAAATCAATGGTGGCAAAATCTTTATTACCTCACAATGCAATGGCACTGTTCATGAGATCATTGTAGAAAATACTGGGAAATTGAATGAAAATCAATTTAATATTAATAAAGGCTTCGGAATAAAAAGTGTTCAAGACCAGCTTCAATTGCTGTACCGGTCAGGAGCCAGTTTTTCTATTCAAAACAATTCGGAAAAAGGAAATGTAAAATGCAGCATTACCATTCCCATAACGACAGAACAAAATCAATCATAACATCATGTTTAAGGCAATAATTATAGATGACGAAAGACTCGCAAGAGCTGAACTAAAAAAACTTTTATTGGAACACAAGGAAATTGAAATTATTGGAGAAGCTGCCAATGCGAAAGAAGGTATTGCGCTGATCGAAGAAACATTGCCGGATGTACTTTTTTTAGACATTCAAATGCCCGATAAAACAGGGTTTGAGCTTTTATTAGAACTAGAAAGATCACCTTACGTGATTTTTACTTCGGCCTATGATGAATTTGCCCTGAAAGCTTTTGAAGTTAACGCTTTAGATTATCTGATGAAACCTATAGCCCCATTGAGATTGTCTGATGCCATTCAAAAATTGAAACAGACAAAAGAAAAAGAATGGTCTTCCGATGCTGCAAACAGAAATATATTGAATGAAAACAATCAGGTATTTGTTAAAGACGGCGAAAAATGCTGGTTTGTGAAACTCAGTGAAATCAGACTTTTTGAAAGTGCGGGAAATTATACAAAAGTTTTTTTTGGGAGCAACAAACCTCTCATTCTGAAGTCATTGAATACATTAGAAGAAAGGCTGGATGAAAAATCATTTTTCAGGGCAAACCGAAAGCATATTGTGAATCTCAGAATGATTGAAAAAGTAGAACCCCATTTTAATGGCGGCCTCTTGTTGGATATTAAAGGGGGAGATCAGATTGAAGTCAGCAGAAGACAGGCTATAAAATTCAGAGAAATGATGAGTTTCTGACCTCAGCTCTTGGTTAAATTCTGGCTAGAGGTATGCTATGCACGGCAGATGCTATTTCCTTGATCAGGCCAGGATCTTTTTCGATTGCATTACCGACAACAATGAGATCGGCACCTGCTTTACAATTGTTGTAAGCTTTTTCCGGTTCCGTAATGCCTCCGCCAACAATGAGCGGAACCTGAATGCAAGATGACACTTTTTGAATCATGTTTTCCGATATCGCTTTCTTTGCACCGCTCCCTGCATCCATGTAAATGATTTTCATACCCAACATTTCGCCGGCCATAGCGGTACACATGGCAATTTCATTTTTATCCGAAGGTAAAGGACTTGCATTGCTGATATATGAAACTGTTGTAGGTGCACCTCCATCGACCACCATATATCCAGTAGATATAATTTCAAGTCCGCTTTGTTTGACGATTGGAGCAGAAACGACATGCTGACCAATGAGCAATTCCGGATTTCTGCCACTAATCAGAGAAAGATACAGCAATGCATCGGCATACTTGCTCACCTGTGAAGGACTTCCTGGAAAAATCAATACAGGAATATCACAGGATTTTTTTATCAGCCTGATACAATCATCCAGATAACTAGAAACAACCAAACTGCCGCCTACAAAAAAATAATCAACCGAGGCCTCCACTGCCAGAGCGATTGTTTCCTCAAGACTTTTATCATTTACCTTATCCGGATCAATCAATACAGCAAAGGATTTTTTTTGCCTTTGTTTACGATCAATCAATGAATGATAAATGCTTTTACTCATGTCGGTTGATATCATTTATGCAAAAATGTATATTTTTTTGCTCATTCCGAAATATTCGCCTCACTAATGTATACGGTTGCCCATTTTTGATCATTTAAACGCTAATTTTGGACTATATGTCAGACGTCAGAAAAGAAATCAGATTCAAAACTGCAAGAAGCGGGGGAAAAGGAGGCCAGCATGTCAATAAGGTTGAAACCATGGTGGAAGGATACTGGCATATCGAATCAAGCAAAATGTTTGATGAATATCAAAAAAAACGCATAGTGATCAAGCTTGCAAACAAAATTAATACAGAAGGATATTTATTTGTCAGAAGCCAAACGTACAGATCGCAACTGGAAAACAAAAATGCGGTCATTAAAAAAATAAACAACTTTATTACAAATGCATTGACTGAGGCAAAAAAAAGAAAAGCAACCACCCCTACCAAAACTTCAAAAGAAAAAAGATTAACAGAAAAAAAAAGCATTGCAGAAAAAAAATCCAACAGAAAAAGACCCTTAATGGATTAAAAAACACTTCATTAACCCTAACGAATCATTCTTGGTTGTAAGATTTTCTATAGCACTCATTTCATTTATTGCAGGAACATCATTTTTGATTGGCCGAGCAGACTCCCCTTCTGCTTTAATTTTCCGGAAGGATTCTATTCCATTTGCAACTCCAAAAGGATGGCCAGCAGCCCATTCAAATATAATTTCAAAAAATAAATTTACCGAGGAAGGATTTCAACTGGGCAAAAAATTATTTTATGATGAAAGACTAAGTCTGAATATGGAAATCAGTTGTGGAAGTTGTCATCAACAATTTGCATCATTCTCCCATTACGATCATAATTTCAGCCATGGCATCAACAACACTTTAACGAACAGAAATGCACCCGCTTTGATTAATCTTGCC
>VERM01000284.1 GCA_018882645.1 Ferruginibacter sp. | reverse complement strand
TGTGACGATTAGACGATGTGCCGATGTGACGATTTGACGATGTGCCGATGAGACGATGTGCTAATCGACTTGACAAATCGACTGTGGCATGCGTGTTTTCACTTGCAGTTTTTTAGCAATTCTTCATGAATCTTCAAAACCTGAGGAATGATTAGCTGTCTTTCATCGTTGTACACCACGAAATCGCAACGGCTCATTTTTTCGTTTTCATCCATTTGCTGTTGGATTCTAGAGTAGACTTGTTCTCTTGAGACGTTATCTCGTTGCATGACTCTTTGAATCCGCATTTCTATAGGGGAAGATACTCCAATAATGTAATCCAGATGAACGTGAGAGTTGCTTTCAAAAATGATAGCAGCTTCTTTAATGGCGTAGGGGGTGATTTGTTTTTTCATCCATTTTTTTGCATCCGAAATAGTAATGGGATGTACCAAAGCATTCAATCTGGCCAGTATTTCCGGATTGGAGAACACTTCAGCGGATATAAATGCTCTGTTTAATTTACCCTCTGTGTAGCTGTTGTCACCAAAAAGTTTTTTTATTCCTGATACCAATTCGGGATTTTCATTCATCAAACGTTTTGCGGCATCATCGGCATAATAAACCGGTATCCCCAATACTTCAAATATTGAAGCCACGGTGGTTTTGCCACTGCCAATACCGCCTGTTAGTCCGATTCTGAACAATGAAGAAGTCTTTAAAGGTCTAAAGGTATAAAAGTCTGAAAGTTTGAGTGGTTTGAGAAGTTTGTGAAATGATTGATATAAATCAAAAAATACAAATCTCAAAATACAAACCTACATAAGAAGTAACACCAAACCCCAAACATATCCGAAGCATCAACGCCAAACTATTTCAAATGTTACTTAGCATCTGTAGCGGCTTTATTCAACGCAACACTCCATTCCATGCTGATGGCACTTTTTTCAATTTTAATGTAACTGCCTGGGCTGACCTCCAACGATAAGGTACTGTCGTCATTAAGTTTGTTGATAACTCCGTGAATGCCGGCTATCGTAACAATCTTATCTCCTTTTTGAAGATTGTTGATGAATTGTTTTTGTTGTTTTGCTTTTTTGGCCTGCGGACGAATCATAAATAACCACATGACCAAAATCATGCCTCCAATAAAAATTAAATTCATTGTTCCGCCACCTTGGGGCGCTTGTAAAATGATAGAGAGTAGTTGCATTTTTATATTGGGTTTAATGTTTTAATTATTATGAAAAAGTTTCAGAGCGTTAATGTTTCAGATATTGATTAATCGGCGCACATTTATTAATCTCCTTATCCCCTATACCTTACTCGACTTTCCCGATAACAGTCCCCTTCAAAATCAATGCCGGGAATTCAGGTCTGGCATTGGAAGTAACAGTGATTGTTTTTCTGGCTTCGCCGGATCTTTTGTCGCTATTGAATTTTACTTTAATAAAGCCTGTATTACCGGGGGCTATTGGCTCTTCCGGTTTCTCAGGTACGGTGCAACCGCAGCTTGCCTGTGCATTTGAAATGACAAGAGGATTTTTGCCCGAATTTTTAAATCTGAAACTGTATTCAACAATTTCGCCTTCTTTTACGGATCCGAAATTATAAGCGGTATCGATGACCATTACTGTCGTGGAGTCTTTGATTGCAGCTTGCTTTTTGCCATTGTTTCTTATATCGCAGCTGTAAAAAAATACAACTGAAATCGATAGCGCAGTGATGAATAGTATTTTTTTCATTTTACAAAGTACTGTTCTTGTATATTTTTTTATGGATTTTATTTTGAGCACTCAGTTCTTTATGAATATTGTCGAGCAGACCATTGACAAATTGCCCGCTTTGTGGAGTGCTGTATGATTTTGCCAGATCGATGTATTCATTGATGGTTACTTTGGTGGGAATGGTCTCGAAATAAAGAAACTCGCAAACCCCCATTTGCAGCAAAATTAAATCAAGTGAAGCAATCCTGTCTGCATCCCAGTTGTTTAATTTAGGTTTTATAAGCTCTAAAGTAAATGATTTTTTTTCCAAAACAGTTTTAAGTAAGTCTTTTGCAAAGTCCCATTTTTCCTTACTCAGCAAATCCATAAAAGAATGAGAGCCCGGTTTATTGAGGTAATTCAAAACAAGCAGATTCAGAAGTTCTGCATCATCATCCCAATTGATAAATCTTTCTTCAATATGTTGCGTAAAGTCTTCATTGGGAAGCATTAGTTTGGAGAAAATGAATTCCAGAATTTTTCTTTCTGATTTTTTTTCCCGAGAAGATGTTTCAGTATATTCTTTATATTCTTCGGCAATGGAGAGTTGGTTATAAATCTTTTTTACGAGTTCTTCATCAATAGTATATTCTGAACGATAAGTTTTTACGGACTGTTTAAAGCTGCTGTCCTCCAGAATCTTCCATAGCAATTCATTGCCGGATATTTTGATATTGACGTTTAAATCGGCAGAAGTAGGCAGGAGCTTGGAGGCTTTTTGAATAGAATCCGTTTCGGCATAACGGGCAACTTCAGTCAAAAAGTAAATGAGGTAGGTGAACAAACTTTTGGTTTGATTGACTTTCTCCTTCAAAATGGCTTCTTGTTCGCCTGTTTTTAAATCATCACTGAAAGATTCAAGAGAGTACAATGTCTGCATCACCTTTACCCGAATATTTCTTCTACTGATCATCTGCAATGAACTTTTGTTTGGGAGTGCAAATGTAGGAATTTAAAAATTAGTTCAAAGGTTCAATTGTTTCAATGGGTTAAATAAGTTCAACAGGTTCAATTTGTTCAATGGGTTTAATAAGTTTAATGGGTTCAATTTGTTCAATAGGTTCAATTTGTTCAATAAGTTCAATTTGTTCAATAGGTTCAATTTGTTCAATGGGTTCAATAAGTTCAATGG
>VERM01000283.1 GCA_018882645.1 Ferruginibacter sp. | reverse complement strand
CTGAACTGAAGCGTTCCGGGTTCGAGACCTTCAACTTTTTCAATAAATGCTTTATATTTTTCTTCCGTAAAGTTTTTATTGAATTGATCTCTTATGTGTCTGATCATCTAAGAATCATTTGAATGTTATACCTCTGCCAAAACCGGCTGTTGAAGGCTGGTCAGTAGAAAATTGGGAAGGATGTGTGCGTAGGTGAACATGATTTTTTCCGGATCGTTGAGTTGTTCTATCATAGATTCCCACTTTTCTTCTCCATGATTTTCAATTACATTTTTTTTCCTGTCCTCTGTTTGTAAGTGAAGTGACATACCGATGGCGTCAGCCTCGGGATGGAACTGTGTACCTACCATATATTCATTGAAGCGAAGGGCCATAACCGCTCTTTCATAAGGTACATGGGGCCTGGCTTTTTCGATGGCAAGTATGGATGCGCCTATTTCAGAAATTCTTCTCAGATCGGGCTGAATGACCTGGTAATCTCTGCTGTCTACCGCATAAAAGGGGTCCTGTAACCCTTTGAAAATAGGGTCTATATAAGCTTTGCTCAAGTAATGCATGGGAAATACTCCAAATGAAGTACTTTTTCTTTTGGTTACCTGTGCCACTTTAAAATATCTGCAGGCCAACTGAAAAGAATGGCAGATGAAAAAAACATGTTTTTTTAAATAGTTATCAGGGTTGCTGTTGAATGAAATTAAATCTGAGATCCATTTGAAGTATTTGTTTTCCCAGTCAGCCCCTTCGCTGTCAATTGGACTGCCCGGTCCTCCACTGGAAATGTACATGTCGTATTCCAATCCGGGGATGATTTTACTTTTTCTGACTTCATACTCCGTATAGGTCAGATTCAGTTGATTGATTTCGGCAAATTGATTCAGAATCTCACGGATGCAACGCATGCCCTGATTGTCAACTCCTTCGTACAGGTCAAGTATGGCAATTTTGATTTCTTTGTTACCTGAAGGATTCATGCAGCTAAATTAATATTTTTTTTAAAGAAGGTGAAACTTTTGGCTATTTTAACAATTAATCCTTTCAAAGTTCAATAAAATTGATTGTTATTATTATCAGTTAACTTTGTTTTCTGTTATGAAGTCAAAATCAATAAAAAAGGATAAGGTCAACATTATTACTCTTGGCTGTAGTAAAAATATGGTCGACAGTGAAGTGCTTAGCGGTCAACTGCTTGCCAATGACATTGAAACCGTACACGAGAGCTTGAAAAAAGATCACAATATCGTCATTGTCAATACCTGTGGATTCATTGAGAAGGCCAAGGAAGAGAGCATCAGTACCATTCTTGAACAGGTAGAATTGAAAAAAAGAGGTAAGCTTGATAAAGTTTATGTTACCGGTTGTCTCAGCGAAAGATATAAAGCGAATCTGGAAGAGGAAATTCCCGAAGTCGATGCCTATTTCGGTACAATGGAATTGCCCCGCATTTTAAAGCAGTTTGAGGCAGACTACAAGGGAGAGCTTGTTGGTGAGCGTTTACTGAGTACACCTAACCACTACGCATACATGAAAATCAGTGAGGGCTGTAACAGGACCTGCTCTTTTTGTGCGATTCCGCTTATGCGCGGCGGACATGTGAGCAGACCCATAGAGTCTTTGGTGGATGAGGCAAAAAAGCTTGTTCAAAGAGGTGTGAAAGAGGTGATGCTGATTGCGCAGGAGCTAACATATTATGGTCTTGATATTTATAAAAAAAGGGAGCTGCCCAAATTGTTGCACGCTCTTGCTGATGTGAAGGGATTGGAGTGGATTCGTTTACATTACGCTTATCCTTCAAAATTCCCTCTGGAAATCATTGATGCAATGAAAGAAAGAGAAAACATTTGCAATTATCTGGACATGCCTTTGCAACACGCATCTGACAAGATGTTGAAGGCTATGAAAAGACAGATTACCAGACATGAGATGGAAGACCTTATCGGCGACATACGGCATCGCATACCCGAAATCTGTTTACGCACTACTTTAATTACTGGCTTTCCCGGTGAAACCAGAGATGACGTGGAAGAGCTGAAAGGCTTTCTTGAAAACATACAGTTCGATAGGGTGGGTATTTTTACATATAGTCATGAGGAGCAGACCAGTGCGCATGACCTGGAAGATAATGTGCCGGCAGAAGAAAAGGAAGCAAGGGCACAGGAAATTATGGAATTGCAGCAAGATATTAGTCTTGATAAAAATCAAAAAAAAATCGGGAAGACTTTCAAAGTAATGATAGATAAAAGAGAGGCCGGCAGATACATAGGCCGGACGGAATTCGATAGTGTGGAGGTAGACAATGAAGTGATTGTTAACAGCAATAAAAAATTGCCTGTCGGCGAATTTGCCGAGGTTAAGATTACAAAGGCTTTTGATTATGATCTGGAAGGAGAAGTTGTCTGATTTTAAAAATTTCACCATTGTTTAATGCCTTACATATACCATATGCCCAAACAGGATTGCTCAGTCGCTTGTTGTCTGATTATATCAATGGGGAGAATGCCTTAAGACCATTTTATGCCCATAGGCCTGATATGGATGGAATAAAGTCTGCAATAGAAATTCGGAAAAAGTATCCTAACAGGAGAAAGCCTTTGCATGATCTGTTATCGCGGCAATATGATGGGATGTCAAAAACCGACAGGGTAAATGAAAATATTGATTTGCTGCTGAATGAAAATACTTTTACTGTCTGCACTGCCCATCAGCCTAATGTATTTACGGGAAGACTGTACTTTATCTATAAGATCATTCATGCCATCAAGACGGCAGCATATTTGAATCGGGAATTGCCACATTATCATTTCATTCCGGTTTATTACATGGGAAGTGAAGATGCTGATATAAATGAACTGGGAGAGATAAACATTAACGGAGAGAATTTGCAATGGAAGACTCCAC
>VERM01000016.1 GCA_018882645.1 Ferruginibacter sp. | reverse complement strand
CTTTTACATAGCTGTTGGCTGCTGCAGGAAGTTTTTTCTCAATCCATTCCCATACCGGAAAAAGGAAGTCGCCAATCAGTAGTCCGTAAATAATCATCAGGAACGTTAGGCTCACCAGAATAGTACTGATGAATTTAGTTGGTTTTTCAGAGAATCCACCCCATGTTTTACCGCTGAACGTACCTTTTTTCTTGTTCAACTCCAAAGATAGTTTGTTGGCTGACAGAAAAATGAGTTCAATGCCCGACAAAAACCCAATCAGGATTATAGAAAAAACAATCGCCAGTATCGAAATCCATTCCATATTATAAAATTAGGAAAATTGAATGAACTAAACCCAAGACCGTTTTGCTAGGACTGTAGAAACTGTTTTACCAGTTCGCATGCGGTAGCAGAGGCATTTTCAAGATTGTCATTGAGTATGACTTTATCAAACTGATCTTTAAATGAAATTTCATAAGCGGCTTTATTGATTCGAGCATTTAGAGATTCTGGCGTTTCGGTGCCTCGTCCCTCCAGTCTTTTTTTTAACTCTTCTACCGAAGGAGGCTCAATAAAAATACTCAGCGTGTTTTCCGGGTATTGCTTTTGTACATGAATAGCACCTTTCACATCTATGTCCAGTACCGGTACTTTCTGAAGGGCCCAAATTCTTTTTAATTCAGATTTTAAAGTGCCGTAATATTTTCCTTCATAAACCATTTCCCATTCTGCAAATTCTTTTTGTTGAATTTTCTGTTTGAAATCTTCGGTGCCAATATAATAGTAATCTACTCCGTCTTTTTCAGAATTTCTGGGTTGACGGGTAGTGGCAGATACGGAGAATTCAAGGGAGGAAAACCGTTTCATCAGATGGCGTGTTATTGAAGTCTTTCCTGCTCCTGAGGGGGCTGTAATAATTAATATTTTCTGATGTGCCGTTTGCAAAAATTATATTTTGGTTTAATTTACTCTTTTGATATCAGCGCCTAGTGATATTAAGCGCTCGTCAATGAACTGATATCCTCTGTCTATTTGCTCAATGTTTTGAATTTTGCTTTTGCCTTCGGCACTCAGTGCTGCAATCAGCAAAGCCACGCCCGCTCTAATATCTGGAGAGCTCATCGTAATGCCTCTTAATTTTTTTTGTCTTTCCATACCCACGACAACTGCTCTGTGCGGGTCACATAAAATGACCTGAGCACCCATCTCAATCAGTTTATCTACGAAGAACAATCTGCTTTCAAACATTTTTTGGTGAATCAATACGCTGCCTTTTGCCTGAATGGCTGTTACCAACAGAATGCTCAACAAATCAGGAGTAAGTCCGGGCCAGGGATGGTCGTAAACGGTTAGTATGCCGCCGTCAATATAGGTTTGAATTTCATAGAGGTCCTGTGCAGGAACATGTATGTCATCATTAACGATATTCATTTTTATGCCCAATTGCTGAAATCTTTCCGGGATGACTCCCAGCTCACTGATTCCCGCATTTTTTATGGTGATATCACCCTGGGTCATGGCCGCAAGTCCAATAAAGCTGCCGACTTCAATCATGTCCGGCAGCATGGTATGTTCAGTTCCTTTTAATTCGCTTACTCCTTGAATGGTAAGCATGTTGCTTCCAATACCCAGAATGTTTGCGCCCATGCTATTTAGCATTTTACATAGTTGCTGAATATAGGGTTCACAGGCGGCATTGTAAATCGTTGTAGTTCCGTTTGCCAGAACAGCAGCCATTAAAATATTGGCGGTACCGGTTACACTCGGTTCGTCCAGCAACATATGGCAGCCCTTTAATTCATTTGCTTCCAGGGTAAAATAATTGCTGTCTTCATTGTATTTGTAGCCTGCTCCCAGTTTTTGGAATCCGATGATGTGGGTATCCAGCTTTCTTCTTCCGATTTTGTCTCCGCCCGGCTTCGGAAGATATGCTTTTTTAAAACGAGCCAGTAATGGTCCGGCAAGCATTACAGATCCCCTCAGTCTGCCGCTTTTTTTATGAAACGCATCGCTGGAAAGATAATCCACATCTACATCATCTGCTTTGAAAATGCATGTATGCCGGTTTATGCGGTTTACTTTGATATTCATTTCCTGCAAGAGTTCAATCAGGAGATTTACATCAATGATGTCGGGAATATTTTTTATTGTAATTTCTTCTTTGGTGAGAAGAACGCCGCTGATAATTTGCAGGGCTTCATTTTTTGCACCCTGAGGTACAATGGTTCCGGATAATTTTTTGCCTCCTCTGACTTCAAAAATACTCATGGGAATCTTTGGTTTCTAATAAATGCGAGGCAAAGTTGGAATAAATAAACCGAAATTGCAAAAGTAAATATTGTTCAGCAGCAGCTGTTGAGGAGAAATTTAAAAGAAAGATTAATACCGTTTTTTGAAATTCTTATTTCGACCATTTCGGTTGTCTCTTCCACCACTGTTTCCGCGGTTTCCTCCACGGTTGTCTCTTCCGCCAAAATTCTGTCTGTATTGATTTCTTCCGCCGGTATTGTAATCATCTCTTTCCGGACGGTTGTCGGTGCGATGTTTCACAAAAGGCCTGTTGTTAAACTCCAGTTCTCCCTGAGTGATTCCACTCAATTCGCTTTGAATGTTGTCGTCATGAACCAATTCCTTATGCCAGTTGCTATAAGTCAGTTTCATGTAATAGGCTATAGCGTTGGCAAAACCTTGTTTTTTTTCCGGATTTTCTTCTTTGAGTGCCTTGTCTATTACGACTTCAATATTTTTTCCGAGATGGTTGAACTTAGGATATCTTTTTGGATAGCGCAATCTTTCGGGTTTAGCCTTAAGTGTTTCTCGTGTGGGAATAGGATAAGGACTTTCTACATCCAGGGTGAAGTCACTGATCAAAAAAAGATGATCCCAGAGCTTGTGTCTGAAATCTTCCACATTTTTTAAGTGGGGGTTTAAAAATCCCATCAACTCTATCACAGCATAGGCGTTTTGCTGTCTTTTTTCTTTGTCTTTAGTCGTTAAGGTGTGCTCAATCATTTTCTGAATATGTCTTCCATATTCTTTCATGATCAAATGGTTTCTGGTTGTGTTGTATTCCATATTCTTCAATTTCTCTGTATTGTCAAAGTTAAGCATTAATTAGCGGCAAACAAGCATCATAAGGCTTTTTGACGGGATTAAATTTATCTCTTACTGGTAGTGGCAGAAAGATTGTTTTTTCTGATTTGTATGATGAAAGCCAGAAATACTCCAAGGCAGTCGGCACCCCAATCGAGAAGGTCAAAATCTCTTCCCGGTACATAAAGTTGAATGCATTCGGTTAAGAATCCCCATAGGCAAACCAATAAGGATATAAAGATAAAAATCTTGACCTTTTTTTCATTATTCCAGTCACTTTTGTAAAAAGGAAAGTTGAAGAGCCAGCACATAACTCCGAACATAGTGGCATGCAGCCATTTATCAGGATGTATTTTATATATCCAGGAATCCAATCCGGTAATATCTGCTCCGGGTATACATATAAGCACCAATACAATCACAAACCAAATGATTGCCGGTATGAATTTGATTAGAGGGATTCGTTTCAAAGATAATGCATTGAAAGTGCTATCCAACCAGTTCTTTATAAGAGTTAGCAGACATTAACTTTTCTGCATCGGAGGGATTGTCAATTGTCATTTTTATCATCCAGCCCTGACCATAGGGATCGCTGTTGACCAGTTCCGGTGCGGATTCCAGCGCCGGATTGATTTCAGTAATGGTTCCTGCAATCGGGAGGTAGAGGTCACTCACCGTTTTAACAGCTTCTACCGTGCCAAAAATTTCTTCAGCTGCAAGTTGCTTTCCTTTTGTATTAATATCTATGAATACGATATCGCCCAATTCTCTTTGTGCAAAATCGGTGATGCCGATTGTGGCACTATTGCCTTCTACTAAGATCCATTCGTGGTCTTTGGTGTATTTTAGGTTTTCGGGAAAATTCATTTTATAAAAATTATAATTGTAAAAGTTTGCGCAATTTAATTGAAATAATTTTACCCTTATTGATTAATTAAGTATTTCAATTTTCATCTTGATATCATCAAGTGGCCTGTCATTTTGATCTGTTGCAACTCCGGCGATTTTGTCAATTACTTCCAGACCGCTTTCCACTTCACCGAAGACGGTATAATTCATGTCCAATTGCGGTGTTCCTCCGATGTTTTTATAGATGTTGCGTTGTTCACTTGTATATGGGAAGCCTCTACTTTGTTCATAGAAGTCAAGTTCCTGATCGGTAATTTTCTTTCCCTGTACAATATAGAATTGGCAGGCGCTGCTGGCTTTTTGGGGATTGCCATCTCTTGCGGCAGCCAGAACGCCTCTTTTGTGAATAAGCTCTTTATTGAATTCAGCAGGAATTTTAGGCATGTTTGAGCCTCCGGTACCTAAAAATTGACCCGGTACAGCATTTTTGCTGTTAGGGTCGCCACCCTGAATCATAAACTCATTGATTACACGATGGAAAAGCAGTTCATTATAGAATTTTTCACTGACAAGCTTGATAAAATTATCCCGATGCAGCGGAGTGGTATCATATAATCGAATGATTATTGTTCCTTTGGTTGTAGTCACCTTCACTTTTTTTGTCCATTTGGTTGATGCATCAGAAACTACAGGCGTTTTCTGACAAGAAGCGCTCATAAGTAGTGACCCGGTAATCAAAACACAGAACAATTGCTTTAAGCTATTCATATTAAATAAAATTTTGAGATTGAAAATAAAGTAAAATGTGATCTTTTAAAAAATTTTCTTGTTCAATCAGTGTAAACTCCGGAAGTGGTTTGAGTTGTGTAAAATGGGGCCAGCCTTCTTCATCATTTCCGTCATATACATAATAACCGCTGGCAGAAAGAATACTGCAAACGGCAATATGCATCAGATCCTGTTTTTGCTCCTTTGTAAATTCCTGAGGCCCTTGTCCCAACTCCTGTACGCCAATCATCATCAGCACACCATTCATATCGGGTTTGATTCCAAAGCGTTCTTTCAGTTTGATGCGCAACTTCAGCCATCTTATTTGCAAATCCTCCTCAGCGTGTTGCATGCTGCAAAAGTAAGTAATAAGTTTTTCCCGATTATCTTTGCTATACATTCTAGGTGTAAAAAAATTGACATGTTACAGATAAATAATATCAGGCAAAATCCTCAGTGGGTTAAAGAGAGGCTTTCAGTACGCAATTTCCCGGCGATTGATTTGGTTGATCGTATTCTTCAAACAGACGATGAACTGAGAAAAATAAAGGTTGCGGCTGAAAGTCTGCAGGCAATGGTGAATGCGGCTTCCAAAGAAATAGGTGCGATGATGGCTAAAGGAGATAAAGAGTTGGCTGAAAACAAAAAGAAAGAGGTGGCTGCTTTGAAGGCGGATATTGCAGAAAAATCTGCAGAGCTATCGGCACTTGAAAATGAGTTCAATAAAAATATTTTACAATTACCCAACCTGCCACATATTTCTGTTCCATTAGGGAAATCTGCGGAAGACAATGTATTGGTAAGAGAAGGAGGGAGGAAGCCAACATTGAACAGTTCGGCAAAACCGCATTGGGACTTGATCAAACAATATGATTGGGTTGATTTTGAAACGGGAGCCAAGCTCGCGGGAAGCGGCTTCCCCTTGTACAAGGGGAAGGGTGCCAAATTGCAGCGTACGCTGATTCAGTTTTTTTTAGACTATAATACGGCTGCGGGATATACGGAGTATATGCCCCCGTTGATGGTGAATGAGGCTACAGCGTATGGTACGGGTCAGTTACCCGATAAAGAAGGGCAGATGTATCATATTACTGCAGATGGATTGTATCTGATACCAACCGCGGAAGTACCTGTGACGAATGTGTACAGCAACGAAATTTTAAAAGAATCCGATTTGCCGGTGAAGATGACGGCATATACGCCCTGCTTCAGAAGAGAGGCGGGCAGTTTTGGCAGCGATGTAAGAGGGCTCAATCGAGTGCACCAGTTTGATAAAGTGGAAATCATCCAGCTGGTTCGGCCGGAAGAGAGTTATGAAGTTTTGGAGGAGATGGTAAAACATGTGGAGCAGCTGTTGAATTTACTGGAACTTCCTTACCGCATACTTCGTCTATGCGGAGGTGATATGGGTTTTACATCAGCATTGACGTATGATTTTGAGGTGTATAGTGCGTCGCAGCAGAAGTGGCTGGAGGTGAGTTCGGTGAGTAATTTTGAAACTTTTCAGACCAACAGAATGAAAATCAGATACAAAGATGAGGCTGGAAAATCGCAGTTGCTGCATTCTTTGAATGGATCTTCCCTTGCACTCCCCAGAATTGTGGCTGCATTACTGGAGAACAACCAGACCGACGGAGGGGTTCTTCTGCCTAAGGCATTGCATGGTTATTTTGGAGCGGAGAGATTGTGAATATAGGAAATCCAATCAATAATAAATAATGAAGTTAAAATAAGGGATAATAAAGAACATTTTTTCTTTGCCGATTTGTGTTCTCATAATTGGCTTTGATTATGAATATCGAATAATAAGCTCATTGATATTATTTTTAAAATTGATTAATATATCATCAATGCCTTTCCTAAAACAATCAAAAATCGGCTTATTAAATAATAATAGCTTTACAGTATTTTGTATCTGGTCTGTAGCTACTTTGATCAATATCGGTAAGGCCTATCATATTGACGACACCTTTCACCTTGAGGCAGCCGGATGGTTATTAGAAAACCCTCTTAAACCCATGTCTGGCATGATAAACTGGAGTGACAATCCACTTCCTATGCATGCATATAATCAACCGCCTTTATTTTTTTACTTTCTTGCCTTCTGGAGATGGCTTGTAGGAACCGGAGAACTACAGATGCATATAATTATTTCTTTGTTTACTTTTTTGAGTTTGCATTACTTCAATAAATTATTAATCTTTTTAAATGTTGAAAAAAGAAATACGCTTCTTCTCTTGTTTGGCTTTTGTCCTGCTTTTATTGTAAATCAAAACTTAATGACAGACATTCCTTTGCTTTCTTGCATTCTCGGAATGATCTATCATTTGCTCAGAGCGGTGGACAAACAGAAAAACTCTGATTATTTTAAGTC
Source organism: Ferruginibacter sp. (assembly GCA_018882645.1). Lineage (GTDB taxonomy): Bacteria > Bacteroidota > Bacteroidia > Chitinophagales > Chitinophagaceae > Ferruginibacter. The sequence continues at coordinate 5,743 of VERM01000016.1, read as the reverse complement.
AGCTTTTTATCTGAGCGCGGGCTTATTGATAAAGTATTCAATACTCCCTCTTTTGATTGTTTTTATTGCGACCATTTTATTCAAAAAAAAGTACAAGAAATCCATTTTTGCATTAATTCCGGTAATTATTCTGTTGTTATGGTCATTTTGGAACCATCTGGAATACGGCTCTGTACATATGACGAACAGGCCAAAAGAAGATTATGATTCTTTAAGATGGCTGTCTCTTGGAGGAACGCTGGGGTCAATAACTTTTTTCACTCCGATTCTACTTTATCATTACTTCCCTTTTCGGATTGTTAAATATGTCATATTGGGGAGTTTTATTTTTTTTATTTCGACAGTTCCCGTTGTTTATTATGGCTTATGGAAAGAGGTTTCTTTTAATAAATTTCTGAATGACTTTTTTATCTATACGGGCCTTTTAAATATCTTATTTTTTCTCATAGCAGTCATATTGAAAATTTATAAAGAAAGTTTTTCTTTTTTCAAAACACCCGACTGTACATTCGCAATGATCATTGGCGGCCTTCTTCTATTCATGCTTTTTTTTGCTCCTTTTTTCGCCACACGACATTTTTTACTAATCATTCCGTTTTTAATAATCTTTTTTCGCGATATTCTGGAAAAGTCTAAAAGTATGCTAACCGGGATAGTCATATTTTTTTCTGTAATGATTGGTTTGCTTCTCGGTATTTCAGATTGGGTTTATGCTGATTTTTATCGAAAGGCAGCATTAAAAATCAACCGCAATGAAACAAAAGTTTGGTCTCTTGGACATTGGGGTTGGCAATGGTACTCCCATAGAGCAGGGATGAAAATTTATTCGAAAGGATCGAATGATAAGGTCAATGAAAATGATATAATCGTTTATCCGAACGCTGTTGCTAAACAAGAGCTTAATGCCAATATCACTTTGACAAAAATTGACTCTGTTGCGCATTCTCCAAGTTTACTCACTTTCTTTTTTTGTGCAAATGGTGCAAGCATGTACCATTCTTCCTACAGAAAACCAGCCTGGTCTTTGTCGAGAGCCAAAACAGATGTCGTGTATATCTGCAGGGTAAAGAAGAAGAAACCTTGAATATTCTGAAAAAGTAAAAATCAGTTATTTAAACCATCTTCAAAATCTGGCCATTAAGTCGCTAAAGCCTTAATCCTTTTGTTCATCACATAAAACCATAAAGGCGGTAACAGCGAAAGAATCATGCTTCCCGGGTAGCCGGTGGGCAATTGGGGCGCATTGTCATGGTGTTTGAGAATCTGATATTTTTTACTTGCAAGATAGTGATGATCGCTGTGGCGGCTCAGTTCAAACAGCATTACCCTGCCAATGGGGTGATTGCTGTTCCAGCTGTGATGGGGCATGGCTCTTTCGTAATTGCCTGAGTCTGTTTTTTTTCTTGTGAGTCCGTAGTGCTCAATGTAATTGACGGTTTCCAAAAGCAGGATGCCTATCAATGCGGCAGAGAGGAAGCTGATTGTTGCAAATCCACCAAAGAGAAAGTATATAATGTTAACGAGTAAAAGTTGCCAGATATGGGCCTGTATCATTTCATTTTGTAAACCAAAAACAGAAACATTCTTCTTTCTGCAATCGTTATTGGCGATTTTCCATGCAGATATGTATGAAAAGATGATTGTCCTGAAATAAAAGGTATATACCGGCTCATTCATCCTTGCGCTGCTGGGATCTTCATGCGTAGCCACATTTTTGTGATGACCTTTATTATGCTCTATGAAAAAATGAATATAGAGAGAAGTAGCCAACAATGTTTTTGCTAAAAATTGTTCAAAGCGATTGTTGCGATGGCCGAGCTCGTGAGCCACATTGATGCCGAATGTGCCGCAAAGAAGCCCCATAGCGGAAATCCGTCCCGCAATCTCCCATCCGGTTAAGTCATTTTGTTTCATCGAAAAAAGGAAATAGATCAATGCTGCATATTGTAATGGCACTATGATATAAAGCATATAATCATACCAGTTGCTTTTTTTAGAGATTTCTTCTTCAGCGGCCGACATGTTGCTTTTATCCGGACGGAGGACTAATTCAAGCAATGGAATCAATACCCATACATACAAAAGGGGCAGCCAAACCACCCAGCCTTTAAACTGGAACGAAGCCCAGGCGGTAAGGTACAGGGTAATGGGTGAAAGGTATTTGAATGTTTTGATGGACATTTTTATTCAAAACTAAGTTACGATAAAGGTGTGTAAAATAGATGATCCACTAAAGCTAATTGGATTCTTTTTCTTAATGTAAACCGGCTCTGTCAGATAAGGCATTTTGCATTTTTTTTAATTAATAAGCTTGTATTATCGGAAAATAATTAATTTAGGGCGTTCAAATTATTCACTTAAAACAAATTTTATGTCTGAAACAAAAACTAAACATCCTAAAGCGCTTTGGTTTCTTTTTGGCACTGAGATGTGGGAGCGTTTCGGTTACTATCTCATGCTTGGAATATTTGCTCTGTACATGCTAGATGGATGGAACAATGGTGGTATGGGGTTTGATTCAGCAACAAAATCGGACATTTATGGAACGTATTTGGGTCTGGTGTATCTCACTCCGTTTATTGGAGGGTTGTTGGCAGACAGAATTATAGGATACAGAAGGTCAATCATTCTTGGGGGCCTGATGATGGCGGCAGGTTATTTTTTATTGTCTGTTCATAATGTTACTTCATTTTATGTCGCTTTATTGTTGATTATTTTGGGCAATGGCTTTTTTAAACCGAATATTTCCACTTTGGTAGGAAATTTATACAGTACAGAGGAGCTAAAATCCAAAAAGGATGCCGGCTACAACATATTCTACATGGGAATCAATATTGGTGCATTTATCTGCAATTTCGTTGCTGCTTTCATGCGTATCAATTACGGATGGGGGCATGCATTTGCTGCTGCCGGCGTAGGTATGCTTGTGGGTGTTATTATTTTTCTAATCGGCACCAAACATTACAAACATGTGGATGTCATCAAACCGGTTAAAGAGACAGATATGTCTACCGTCAAGATTTTTGGTCTGACCGTTTTACCAATGTTTGCTTTTGGTGTTTTGGGATATTTAATACCCGGTAACTTTCTGGGATCTGATACCAATGATGCTTTTATCATTGGTTGTTTGCCTGTAATTATTTTCTTCATATATCTGGCATTTACTGCCGAGGCAAAAGAAAGCAGAGCCATTAAGGCTTTGCTGGCTGTTTTCACCTGTGTAATTCTTTTCTTTGCCATTTTCCATCAAAATGGAGACGCCCTAACAATATGGGCAGAAGATCATACAGATCGCAAAATGCCCCAAAGCATTTCCAATGCCGCCTCAAAAATGGGAATGGCTGAAATCGTTGTAAATAACGATATAGTTTCATCTGATAGCGCTCAGTTCTCCAAACAAATTGCCGAAATGCGTGAACAAGAGAAAAAAATGCCGGCTGAAACAAAAGTTCAATTGAAAGCAAGAGCTGATTATTCAGCTAAAATTGAACAGTTTGAAAAATCCCGAAAATACTTCTCGTCTTTACCGGCAGACCAAATACCTGAAAAAGGAAAAGATCTTAAGTTGTATTCAACAGAGTTGTATCAGTCTATCAACCCTTTCTGGGTAGTATTATTAACGCCACTTATTGTTGGGATATTTGGATTTCTTAGAAGAAAAAACAGAGAGCCTAGTACTCCCACTAAAATTGCAATTGGGCTAATCATCACAGCACTCTCGGCATTGGTTATGGTTGGAGCTGTTTTGGCAACAAACAACCTGTCTGTCAAAGCCGGTTCAATGTGGCTGATTGCTTCATACGGAGTGATTACGATTGGTGAACTTTGTTTGTCTCCAATGGGACTATCTTTAGTTTCTAAGCTTTCTCCTCCACGCATTACAGCCTTGATGATGGGCGGATTTTTCCTGGCCATTTCTGTGGGGAACAAATTGTCCGGAATGCTATCAAGTATGTGGGAAAATACGCCACACAAGGAAAACTTTTTCTACATGAATGCTGCATTGGTATTGGGAGCGGCTGTTCTGCTTTTCCTGATGCTAAAATGGCTCAACAGGGTTATGAAAGAAAACAATGTTCAATAGCTTATTGTAATTTTAGATTTAAAACCTCTGTTCATCAGAGGTTTTTTATTGACGGCAAAACAGCTACTATCATGAAGCAAGATTGTACACTTGAAGAAATTCAAAACTTCAAAGGAAAGTATCCCAAACAATTATGGTATCTTTTTTTTGTTGAAATGTGGGAGAGATTTACATTTTATGGGATGCGTGCTTTATTGACATTATATATTTCTCATCTCATATTGAGTACAAATTATCAATCACTGAATGCCAGTGATCTGGAAATTAAAAAAGAGTCGTATCAGCAATTGAATAAAGAAGTACTTGATACAAATCATCCGAAATATTATATCGAAACGTCTATTCAGTCTGAAAAAGATAACGCTGAAGTTATTTCTAACAGAAAATATGGACTAATACAAGCGTTTATTTATGCAATGGCTTTTTTGGGGGGTCTTTTTGCGGATAAGATTTTTGGATTTCGAAAATCTGTTTTCTGGGGAGGCATGCTCATGGCTGTTGGGGCATTTGTAATGGCAGTGCCGGGTGCTTTTTTCTTTTATGCAGGTATTAGCATTCTGATTGTAGGCAATGGTTTTTTTAAACCCAATATTTCAACCATGGTAGGTTCTCTTTACAGAAATGATGATCCCAGAAGAGATGCCGGCTTCTCACTATTTTATTCAGGAATTAATCTTGGTGCATTGTTAAGTGGACTGATCATTGGATATATCGGAACGTCTATCAGTTGGTCTTTGGGTTTTGCGTTATCGGGTCTTTTTATGCTGTTGGGATTGGGCCTTTTTTTGAAAACTCAGAAAACACTCGGTCCAATTGGCTTGCCTCCTTCGGCAGCTCTTTTATATGGAAAGACAAAATACGGACTGACAAGAAATACATTGGTTTACATTGCTTCATTACTTTTTATACCTCTTTTCTTCATCTTAATCTATTTTTCATTTGAAGTTGATGTTACTTTTTTGTTTGGACATCCGACAGATAAAAATGGCCATCTTATATTAGACAAAAATGGGTTTCCAGTTCCCACTGTTATGGATTTTTCAGATGTTTTTATGTCTGTGATGGCCATTGTAATTGTTATCTATCTTGTTTACATGTTGTTCTCTTTAAAAAAAGATGAAATAGGAAAAATGATTGTGGCGATAGTGCTGATTATGATGTCGGTAATTTTTTGGTCATTTTTCGAACAGGGAGGAGGCTCTCTCAATTTTTTTGCTATCAATAATGTTGATGGCCTTGGTTTCAACATGACACAGATCAATAATGCTATTGGTGCTTTTTGGGTTGTGCTTCTTGCCCCATTGATTGGAATTTTTTGGTTTTGGTTAAGCAAACGAAAACTAGAGCCCAACACAACTGTAAAATTTGGTCTTGGATTTATTTTTTTGGGTGCTGGTTTTTTGATTTTTTTCTGGAGTAAATTTTTTTCGACTCCGGATGGATTAACGCCTTTATGGACTTTTATACTTGCTTACTTGGTTATTACGATAGGTGAGCTGTGCCTATCTCCCATTGGTCTTTCGATGATAACCCGTTTGTCTCCTGCAAGATTAACGGGAATGATGATGGGTACATGGTTTCTTGCCAGTGCATATGGGCAATATGGAGCAGGTTTGATTGGAGCGGCTCTGGCTCGTGGTAAAGGGAAGGTTCTAGAAC
>VERM01000282.1 GCA_018882645.1 Ferruginibacter sp. | reverse complement strand
GTAAGAAAGTAACCAAGGGCGATGTGATATGCACATGGGATCCGTTTAACGCTGTTATCATATCAGAAATCAGTGGTAGAGTACGTTTCGACAGTGTAATAGAAGGTATCACCTACCGTGAAGAGGCCGACGAACAAACTGGTCACCGCGAGAAAGTGGTAATTGAAACAAAAGATAAGACTAAGATACCTTCCATATTTGTAGATGGTAAGGAGTCTAAGGGCTATAACCTTCCGGTTGGTTCGCACATTGTTGTAGAGGAAGGTGATGATGTGAGAAGCGGACAGGTGCTGGTGAAAATTCCAAGGGTCTTAAGCAAATTGAAGGATATCACCGGAGGTCTTCCTCGTGTAACAGAATTGTTTGAGGCAAGAAATCCAAGCAATCCTGCTGTGGTCTGTGAGATTGATGGTGTTGTTTCTTTCGGTGTTATTAAACGTGGTAACAGAGAGATCAGTGTGGAAGCAAGAGATGGTGTTGTGCGTAAATATCTTGTACCATTAAGCCGCCAGATTCTTGTGCAGGATGGAGACTTCGTTAAAGCCGGTGCTGCATTGAGTGATGGACAGATTGCGCCTTCCGATATCCTTTCCATCAAGGGGCCATTCGCAGTGCAGGAATACGTTGTGAATGAGATTCAGGAAGTATATCGCCTGCAAGGTGTTAAAATTAATGATAAGCACATCGAGGTTATCGTTCGTCAGATGATGCGTAAGGTTACCATCGAGGATGCAGGAGATACTAAATTCCTCGAAGGAGATACAGAAGACAGACTGGACTTCAACATTGAAAATGATTATATTTTCGATAAGAAAGTTATCACTGATCAAGGCGACAGCGTTAGTCTGAAATCCGGACAAATTGTTACGCTTAGAGATGTCAGAGAAGAAAACTCTATTCTCAGAAGAGCCGATAAAAAACTTCTCGAATTCCGCGATGCCAAACCAGCTACATCTTCGCCACTTTTGCTTGGTATAACCAAAGCCTCACTGGGAACACACAGCTGGATATCTGCCGCATCATTCCAGGAAACAACCAAAGTATTGAGCTCTGCAGCCATACAAGGCAAAACCGATGAGATGCTCGGACTCAAAGAAAACGTCATCACCGGACACCATATACCTGCAGGAACAGGATTGCGTGAGTTTGAAAATATGATAGTGGGTAGCAAGGAAGAGTATGAATTGCTGATGACCACCAAAGAAGCAATGAGTTTCGATGAGGAAGAGTAGTTTATATTGATAAGATATCAAAGGCCGTCTCTATTTGAGGCGGCTTTTTTTGTTATAGGGATAAATATGGCCTTGAAGGGGTTGAATTTTGTTGAGATAAAAAATAATTTGCTTTATCTTGCTGAAAATTAAAATGACATGAAACAAATATCTCTCTATTTAAATATTTTATTGACACTGGCTGTTGGCGTTCTTTTTTATCTTCATTTTTCTCTGAAAAAATCAATGGAGGAAAAAAAGAATCTACAACCCAAAGTGAATCCTGTTGCCAAAGGTTCTTTATCTGTTGCTTACGTCAATATTGATTCACTTTATGAAAATGTCACTTTCATAAAAAATAAACTGAACGAAATAGATGCTGAGCAAACATCAATTGAAAATGAATTTCAGGCTGGCTATCGTGATCTTGAATCTCAGAAAAATGCATTTGCAAAAAAAGGGAATGCGATTACTCAGGAAGAATATCAGAAATTTGAAGAACGTTTTATGACACAAAAAAATCAAATCGATACAAAGAGACAATCCAGGTCTGCACAGCTAAACGATAAGGCGATAAAAATTACAAATGACATTCAAAATCAGCTGAAAGTCTTTTTGGAAGAATATAACAAACAACCCAACTACTCTTATATCATGGCTACCAGCGCTCAATTGAATTTTATGCTGTATAAAGAACCCGCACTCAATATTACAGATGATATCATTAAGGGGATGAATGCCAAGCTGAACAAATAAGCCAATGTATAGTAAATGCTACGAATTTAATTTTGTCCCGTTTAATCAATCACGGGACTTTTTATTTACATTTATACTCTAAATTTGAATGATGTCAGAAAAAGCAAGCGCATTTAAACCCTCTTTAAGTCTGCTTGACGCCACAATGATTGTTGCAGGATCTATGATTGGTTCCGGCATTTTTATTGTCAGTGCCGACATGCTTAAGGAAATTGGAAGTGCCGGATGGTTGCTGACCGTATGGCTCATCACCGGTTTCATGACCCTTACTGCAGCGCTCAGCTATGGCGAATTGAGTGGTATGTTCCCAAAAGCAGGCGGACAGTATGTATATCTGAAAGAGGCATATAATCCTTTGATAGGCTTTTTATATGGCTGGAGTTTTTTTTCAGTCATACAAACGGGTACTATCGCTGCCGTAGCTGTAGGTTTCGCTAAATTTGCAGGGTACTTCTTTCCGGCATTGGCCTGGGAAGATCAAAATACTTTTTCCGTTTTCGGGCTCTCCATTCATTACGCACAGCTGCTGGCAATTATACTGATTGTATTTCTTACGTATGTCAATACTAAAGGGATACAGGCCGGTAAGGTCATTCAAACCATTTTTACATCAACAAAATTGTTGTCTCTTTTTGGATTGATCATCGCCGGTTTTATTGCTTTCAAATGGGACGTATGGCAGGCCAACTGGCAGCATGCCTGGTCTGTAAATCATTTAATCAAAAATCCTGCCGGGGCAATAGATATCAAGCCATTAATAGGAGGGATTGCACTTGGCGCGATTGCAAGTTCCATGGTTGGCAGCATTTTCAGTAGCGATGCCTGGAATAACGTGACATTTATCGCCGGTGAAATAAAAAATCCTAAAAAAAATATAGGCCTGAGTTTATTGTCAGGCACCCTGATAGTAACGGTGATTTATGTATTGATGAATGTTGTATATC
>VERM01000281.1 GCA_018882645.1 Ferruginibacter sp. | reverse complement strand
ACGCAACATTACCTGAACAAAGTTTAACTGGTGTTGGGTGGCCGTCATATAATCAAGGAATACCTGAACAAGAATTACCTACAGTTAATAGATATTCTTGGGACAATTCCAATATAGAATTATTTTCTGTCGAGTTAAATCATACCAGTGGACTAGCATGCGGATATTATTCTAAATTGCATGCCATTAAATATAAAATGGATACAAGCACAATGTCTATGAAATGAAATTTACTTGTCTGTAAAATTGCATACAATCTCTCACAAAAAATAAAAAACTGCTTACATAGATGAAAATAGAATCTTTAATTGCAAGGCATTTATACCAAGCCAAAAAAGTAACCATCCAAAATATAGGTACTTTTTATTTGACGGGAGAAATCGCACCGGACAGCGATCCGGATAAAGTAGCTGTACTCCCGGAAAATTCAATATCATTCACATTCGACAAAAATGCAGGTGCCGATGAGGCTCTCATTGGATTCATCATGCAGCAAACAAAAAAAATCAGACCGCTGGCTGCCTCCGATCTGGAATCCTATTCCATGCTGGCCATACAATTCCTCAACATCGGAAAGATTCTTGAGATCAACGGAATCGGATGTGTGGTTAAAACCCAGACGGGGACTTATGAGTTCAACCAGGGCCATTCGGTAAACATCATTTCCAATGAAAATCAGACTGAACATGAGAAAAAAGAGAAGAAAAATACATCCGACTTCTCTTCAAAAGTGAAAAAAAAATCGCTTCCCAAATGGCTTATACCCGTAATATTGATCATCATAACCGTATCAACTATGATTTTCTTATACTTGTATTACAGCAAAAAAAATAGCAGCAATCCCAATGCCAACAAAAATTTGAAGCCATCCACAAGTCAGGCAGCCTCTTCTCCGGAGAGTAGCACCTCCTCAAATACTGAAGAGGCCGACAATACATCAAATACAATAAACGAAAACGAATTTAAAATCGTTTTAAAAGAATTTAAATTCAATGAAAAGCCCAATGCAGAGAGTTACCTTAAAAAGCTGAAAGGCTACGGCCATTCGCCCATCATTTATGCCCATGATTCAATCTCATACAGAGTAGCGATGACATTCAAGCGACCTCAAACAGATACTGCGTTTTTAAAGGATTCGCTGAATACATTTTTCAGCGTAAAGTCTTTTGTAGATTTCAAATGATTTCATTGACAAAATATATAAAGCCCCGAAGAATCTTCAACGGGGCTTTATGAATGATTGACATTTTCTGATTAGTATCCCATACCGCCCATATCAGGTGCGCCGCCACCCATTGGCAGTTCTTCTTTTTTAGGCTTATCTGCAATCACACACTCCGTAGTCAGCAGCATACCCGCAATCGAAGCAGCATTTTCCAAAGCAACGCGACTAACCTTGGTAGGATCTATCACTCCTGCTTTAAACAGATTTTCATAAGTTTCTGTTCTGGCATTGAATCCATAATCGCCCTTGCCTTCTTTGATTTTTTGCACTACGATTGAACCGTCGATTCCTGCGTTGGATGTAAGTGTACGGATGGGCTCTTCCAATGCACGGCGTACAATCTGCATTCCGGTTTGCTCATCTTCAAGTTGCCCTTTTACTTTTGCATCCAGACTGGCCACAGCGCGGATATAAGCGACGCCGCCTCCAGGAACGATTCCTTCTTCTACAGCAGCACGGGTTGCATGCAATGCATCATCAACACGATCTTTCTTTTCTTTCATTTCCACTTCAGTAGCGGCACCTACATATAACACCGCAACGCCACCTGCCAATTTAGCCAAACGCTCCTGCAATTTTTCACGATCGTAGTCGCTGGTGGTGTTTTCTACCTGTGCTTTGATTTGATTTACACGGGCAGTGATATCTGTTTTCTTTCCTTTGCCACCTACGATGGTTGTATTGTCTTTATCAATTGTTACAGAGGCTGCCTGACCAAGATAAGTCAAATCTGCATTTTCTAATTTGTAACCTTGCTCTTCGCTGATGACGATACCTGCAGTGAGTATAGCGATATCTGTCAGCATTTCTTTTCTTCTGTCACCGAATCCGGGAGCTTTTACAGCAGCTACTTTGATGGTGCCGCGTAATTTATTTACTACCAGTGTTGCCAACGCTTCACCTTCCAGATCCTCAGCAATAATTAAAAGCGGACGACCGGTCTGAGCCACTTTCTCCAGGATATGGAGAATATCTTTCATGGCAGAGATTTTCTTGTCATAAATAAGAATGTAGGGATTCTGCAATTCAGCTTCCATTTTTTCGCTGTTGGTAACGAAGTAAGGTGAAACATACCCGCGGTCGAACTGCATACCTTCAACCACTTCTACAGTAGTATCCGTTCCTTTTGCTTCTTCCACAGTAATGACACCTTCTTTACCTACTTTAGCAAAAGCTTCAGCAATCAATTTACCGATAGTCTCGTCGTTATTCGCAGAAATAGTTGCAACCTGTTGTATTTTTTTACTGTCGTTTCCAACTGTTTGAGATTGCCCTTTTAAATTTTCAACCACCAGAGCGACAGCTTTATCGATACCGCGTTTCAAATCCATTGGATTTGCACCGGCAGCTACCATTTTCAATCCTTCGCTGATGATGGATTGTGCCAGTACAGTTGCGGTAGTTGTACCATCTCCTGCGATGTCGGCAGTTTTAGAAGCCACTTCTTTAACCATCTGCGCGCCCATGTTTTCGATAGGATCTTCCAGATCGATTTCTTTAGCTACCGATACACCGTCTTTTGTTACCTGTGGGGCACCAAATTTCTTATCGATAACTACATTACGACCTTTTGGTCCGAGAGTAACTTTTACAGCGTTTGCAAGAGTATCAACGCCTTTTTTCATTTTATTCCTAGCTTCAATATCGAAGTAAATTAGTTTTGACATTTGATGTAATTTTTTAGTTAATTAATAACATTTTAATC
>VERM01000280.1 GCA_018882645.1 Ferruginibacter sp. | reverse complement strand
TAAGTACTTTGTTGCCACTGCGTGGCGTTTATAGTTTGTGGTTTATGGTTTGTGGTTAGCCTCAACTGTTAAACCGTTAAACCCTTCAACACTCAACCCTTCCTCACCGGTGGTGCCATTACCGAACCGCATTTACTGCAGGTGCGTTTGTGCTCATCTGAATAAAATCCATTCATTACAGGTGGCAGTTGTTTTACAATATCCGAAACATGCAGATATTCCTCATACAATTTATTACCACATTTTTCGCAATACCATAAAAATCCATCTTCCTCCTGCTCTCTGACTTTTTCTATCACGAGACCAACTGTACCCGGACCCCTTTGAGGAGAATGAGGCGTTTTGGGCGGCAGCAAAAACATATCTCCCTCATTGATGTGTATATCACGAGGAACTCCATTGTCAATTATCTTTACGACAATATCTCCTTCCAGCTGATAATACAATTCTTCACTTTCATTATAATGATAGTCTTTTCTGGAATTGGGCCCGCCTACGACCATTACAATAAAATTTTCTGCGTCTTTAAATACACATTGATTACCTACCGGTGGCTTGAGCAAATCTCTGTGCTCATCAATCCATTTTTTCAGGTTAAAAGGTGCTGCAATCGCCATATCTTGAATTTTAGGAATGAAAGGTAATTTTTTTTTTAACAAAGCCCAATTTTATTAAATAATTCATCTGCACAAGGAATTTATTTACCTTTAGCCCATGCTTTTGAACATTCCATTTGAACTGGAGAACTATATCGGCGGAACATACAGGAAACCATTAAGCGGAGCTCTTATTGACAATATCAATCCCGCTACCGGAGAGGTTTACGGAAAAATTCCCAACAGCAATGAAAAAGATGTTGACCTAGCAGTAGAAGCCGCAAAAATTGCATTTACATCCTGGTCACAAACCCCTGCGGAGACGAGATTTAAAATACTGAATAAAATTGCCGAACTGATTGATGAAAATTTGGATGCGCTGGCACTCGCGGAGACCAATGACAATGGCAAACCATTATGGCTCAGTAAACAAACGGACATCCCCAGAGCGTCCTCCAATTTTAGATTTTTTGCTACTGCCTCGATGCAGTTTGCTTCCGAAAGTCATGCTGGAGAAAATAATTCCATCAACTATACCTTACGGCAACCCATAGGTGTAGTTGGCTGTATCTCTCCTTGGAACCTACCCTTATATTTGTTCACATGGAAAATTGCGCCGGCATTGGCCGCAGGCAATTGCGTGATTGCGAAGCCCTCGGAAGTAACACCTGTAACCGCCTATCTTTTGGCAAAGATCTGCGAGGAAGCCGGACTACCCGCCGGCGTTTTGAACATCTTGCATGGTGATGGCCCTTCATGCGGAGAAGCGATTGTAAAACACCCGGACATAAAAGCCATATCTTTTACCGGTAGCACAAGAGCCGGACAAAGCATCGCATCAATTGCAGCACCGATGTTTAAAAAGTTATCGCTTGAACTGGGAGGTAAAAATCCAACAATTATTTTTAGTGATTGCGACTGGAACAAAATGCTTGATACGGTTATCCGTTCTTCCTTCAGCAATCAAGGACAAATTTGTTTGTGCGGCAGCAGAATTTTAATTGAGGCATCTGTATACGAAAAATTCAAGAATGATTTTATAGAAAGAGTGAAACAACTGACTGTGGGTGATCCTTTGGATTCAGAAAGCAGACAGGGCGCCGTGGTCAGCAAAGTGCATTTTGACAAAGTGATGAGTTGCATTGAACTGGCAAAAAAGGAAGGAGGAGAAATTTTATTGGGCGGTCATGCCGTCACTCCTGCAGGAAGATGTGAAAAAGGATATTTCATTGCGCCAACCATTATAGAAAATCTCGGTCCAAATTGCAAAACCAATACCGAAGAAATATTCGGTCCGGTTGTAACTTTGCAGCCATTCAACAGTGTTGAAAAAGCCCTCTCACTGGCAAACGCCTCGGCCTATGGTCTGGCTTCCAGCATATGGACGCAGGATATTTCAAAAGCCAATTATCTGGCCGCTAAAGTTGAGACAGGCATCGTTTGGATCAACACCTGGATGAACAGAGATTTACGCACGCCCTTCGGAGGAATGAAAAACAGCGGGGTTGGAAGAGAAGGCGGCTGGGAAGCGATGCGGTTTTTTACGGAGGCGAAGAATGTTTGTTTTAGTTTTTAGTTTGGTTGCGCTACGCGCGTTTGGGGTTTGGTGTTAATTGTTTGGTGTTTGGTTGCGCTACGCGCGTTTGGTGTTTGGTGTTAACTGTTTGGTGTTTGGGGTTACTGAATTTTATTTAGTGTTCATTTAGTAATTAATTAGGGTGGAGCAAATAATTTTAGCGGACATTTTTATCCGTATCAATAAAATTATTATGCCCACAATTAAAAAATTTGAAGAATTAGAAGTTTGGCAGTTAGCGAGAATGCTAAGTTCTGAGATTTTTGAAATGACAAGAACAAAGCCTTTGTCACTGGATTTTGCTCTGAAAGATCAAATGCTCAGGTCTGCAGGTTCAATAATGGATAACATTGCTGAAGGTTTTGGAAGAGGCAGCCGACATGAATTCGTTCAGTTTTTAAGCATCGCAAAAGCTTCGGCATCTGAACTTCAATCACAATTAGTCAGATGTAAGGATAATAAATACATTTCAGATGAAGGACTTGAAATCATCATTCTGAAAATCAATAAAATTGGAAATAAAATAGCTGCTTTAATGAGCTATTTAAACAAATCAAATTTTAAAGGTCAAAAATTCATGGAACGTTCAGATAACAAATCAACACCAAACCCCAAATACCAAAGGCACGAAGTGCAACACCAAACGCCGCAAAGCGGCACCCAAACCCCAAACACGCGCAGCGTAACACCAAACCCCAAACACCAAACAAATAAAGAGATTATCAAAACAAATAAAGCCGCCACCCCCCTCGGCGCCTACC
>VERM01000015.1 GCA_018882645.1 Ferruginibacter sp. | reverse complement strand
GGTAAGCAGTGTGGATGATCTAACATATCCCCCTCCGTTTTTTCGTAAATCTATTATCAGATGGGGAATGTTTTTTTCTTTAAGTTTTCTAAAGCTGGAATATAAAAAACACCTCAGGTTCCATTTGGTAAAATTATTAAGGGTCATTAAAGCGAATCGTTGTGTTGAATCGATTTGAAAACTGGCTGATTTTTCTTTTATTGCAGACCGGCTTTGATTAACCAGAGAGTCGGTATCTTTTTTAATCTTTTTTTTGCTGAATTTATATGCGGGCTTTTCAAAAGTCATGACTCTTCCTGAACTGTCGCTGCATTCAATACTGTAAACGCTGTTTGATCCATAAAGAAAATAATGATAAAAGGAAAAGCTACTGCTTAGCCTATAGTAATTTATATTTTCAGAATATCCATCTGTTGAAAAGCAATTGAACATATCACGGAAGATATCCTTCGAATCGATTCCATTTATTTTTTGAACGATCATGCCCTTTCGTATGGACGTATCTTTAGTATTGAGATTATACATTACCATCATGGTGTCTTTCCACACTCTAAGATGTAAGGGTAATATGGGAGGGCGATGATTTTCCTGCCATTTATAGAACCGCCGGCTCATTCCCACGTTGGTGTGGCCACAACGAATTTTAGAAATAAGCGGGGCAAGAATCCTTGAAGTAAAAGTCCGCTCTGTCATTTTATCTTCTATCATTTTATAATAATGATCAAAAAAATAATCCATGCTGTCTTTTGTTGTATACATATATAAAGAGGGATGTTTCTCTTCCAAAACTTTACGCATCAAAATAAAGTCGGATTCAAGATCATTCTTTGAATATTTTTTCTCTGGATTGTATCTCGTTGTATAAATTGTACAAGAGCATAATAAACCGGATGTACATACAACAGAAAAAAAGAAAATGCGTGCCATTTATATTATTTGAATTTATGCACACTAAGTTAGTCGAATAGATGACATCAAGAAACAGATGCTTCGTTTCTGTTGTTTCCGGAAACCATATTTTTCATTGTTGAAAGCACATCTTGGAGAACAATCTGAATTTGTTCATCTTTTTTCTGAATACTTCCAATAATCGCATATAAAACCTCTTTTTCCATCACAAACTGAGTCTTTGCCATTTCTGCTTCAGAAATATAGCTGTTGCCTGAAATATTTTCCTGCGGATCAATAAACAATTGTTCTACCGGAATATTCAACAACAAGGAAATATTTTCGAGCTGACTTAAGGTGACATCGGTAAGATCGTTTTCAATGTTACTTACTGCCGCTTCCGAAAGATGCAGTGCCGCTGCTAGTTCTCTTTGTTTGACTGCTTTGATGTTTCTCCATTTACGAATGTTGCTTCCTATTTTCATTCGGTCGCAACCCGGGTCGTTTGTTTTCTTTTTCATTTGAATAGATTTAAGATAATAAGGATTAAAAAATAAAATTATCGCAGGTAAATGTGATTTATCGGGCAATTTCCTTTCGAGTAAGAAAGAAAATACCCTTTCATTTACGATGAAAACCACAGTTTAGACGCGGTAAATAAAATTCAATTGAACTGAATTTAGTTTAGTCGTTTTTTTTGGTATAAGAAACGAAAAATTTCAGCTTTACGTCATCGATGGCCATTGATACGGAGAAGCCGAAAACCGTAAAACAGAGTAGGCGATTATTAAATACCTTATAAAACTATTCAAATGAAAAAGTTATTATTTATTGCATGTATCTTTTGTTCCGGACTTGTAAATGCTCAAGATGCTAAGTTGGTTGCTGTTAATGAAGAAATTCCTTTGTGCCCTCCTGGATTTTATCCAACTTATCACATCACTCTTGATTTATTTAATTTTCACAGACCGAGAACCGGATGCACTTCGGGATTTGGATTGTGTATAAAACTCGGACTGACCATCAACTGTTCGGAAATAACACCCAGACCAAGCCTAAGCGGAACAACAGTAAATGGATATACAAAATTGTCAAACACTTCGGCAGAAATTCATTTGCCACTGGAGATAAAAAACTCATCTCGTTTTATCAAACAAGACATGAGCAAATTTGTAATTGGAGACAATATGCTTTGGTTTACCAACAAAAACGGACAGACCAAATGGGCAAGGGGTGGCTCATATAATGTTTCTGTCGTAAATCAGGAATATGTAATTACCGTTCCCATATATTAATCAATGATGTAAAAGGTAGTCGTAACGAATACGACTACCTTTTATAAAAATGAATCACTATGTTCAACCGAATTTTCATTATTGTATGTGCGGGTGGATTATTGTCTTGTACCGCTTTTATAAAACAGAAATACGGTCTACAAAGACCCTTTCGTTTCGATACCAAAAAAGACTTTTTGCGGGTTATTGAAAAAGAAAATCTTTTTCCTTCAAAAAACATCTTATACATAGACAGCTCTTCTGTTATTGATTTTTTTCAGGATATGGTTCAAAAAGAAAACATCTCTATATACATAGGTGCTTATTTAAACGATACAATTTTGATAAAGAGAAGTGATTATCTGAATGAAAATGAGTCCTGTAGGGGCCGAATTGAAAATGAGATGCTCCTGAATACATACAGAAAAGAGTATCCGGACAGCCTGAAAATAAAAACAAAAAAGTTCTCTTCTTATAAACTTTGCAGGCTTTCCAATAACAGCGCTTTTGTGATTGACAAGGATTTAGGAAAATTGACTTTTTTTCTTTTGTACTCTTATTCGTCCGGTACCTATTATCGTCCATTGTATCAAAAGGCCTTTGAATTACAGCACAACAATCCGGATAATATTGATATTTATATTATCAGTACCGATCCCATACAATGGTTAAAATAATTTTCTTTCAAAATTTGATATAATGAATAAATATTTTTTTATAGGCATCACAATACTATTGTTTTCCATTAATATAAAGAGCTATAGCCAGGCGTTTACAAGAGGACAGCAATCACACATTCAAGCCAATCAAATCATTACTGAGCAGTTTTTTTCAATCACATTGTTGCCGGTTAACAATTCCTCTTCTGAATTGAATATATATAATCTCCACAATCCCTATACTTTTATTCAGGCCATTCAGGATGCTGAAGGAAAAATGTATCAGATCTTATATCAGACTGATTTTATCGGGAATCTCTTGTATCTTGGTATAAGTAATAATTTGAGCGATAGATTCGCCAGTCCTGAAAAACCATTGATGAAATTTACCATTTGTTTAAATAAGGTTAATCAATCTGTTTTTTTATCTGAAAATATTGAGATGGCCATTGGGTGTATATTAAGCTGGTTAAACTTTTCAGACTGATTTTCCGTGTATAAAAAAAACAACAATTACTTTAAATTTTGTATCTTAAATATTATATCGGGAATAAATGCAACTAAAAATTGACAATGAACAGCTGGCCGAAGCCTTTTTTACAGATACACACCTCATTGGTATTGTCGCGCCAGTCAAAAACTATCAATTCGTATGGCACGTTAACCAAAGTATGGGTTATCAGTTCAGAATAAACAACAGTATGGAAATCGGGTTGGTTAAAAAAAACAGACAATACTTTTTCTCTATCTATGAATATAATGTACCGGGACTATTTCTTTCCCACTATCTGTACCACAATCATTTTGACGGAGAATATCTTCTCCCGGAATTTCGACATCTTGACTTTTTATGGATGATAAAGGGCGAGGATGTTTCTGAAAATGACATTACAGTGCTTTTACAAGCTATTCGGAAACTGCCTTATGTGCAACTGGTGAATGAGATGTCGAATGAGAAAATAAAAAACAAACAACATCTCATCTTTTAAAAAGAAACAAATGTGGGAAAAAAAGAACAATGCTCTGTATAAAAAATTTATTTTCAAAAACTTTTCAGAGGCCTTTGCATTTATGACGCGTGTAGCCATTGAAGCAGAAAAGATGAATCATCATCCGCTTTGGTCAAACGTGTACAATACTATTGAAATATGGTTGAGTACCCATGATGCGGGAGATATCGTAACCGAAAAAGATCAACTGTTGGCAAAAAAAATAGATGCGCTGCTGGCCGATTAACCATTCATTGAGGTCAAAAACTCCGCATTGTCTTTTGTGCCCTTCATATTTTTAAGCAACATATTGATGGCTTCCTCCGCATTCATATCTGCAATATGTTTACGCAACACCCACATCCTTTGGAACGTATCTTTGTCCAATAACAAATCATCTCTTCTCGTTGATGAAGAAACAATATCTATGGCAGGATAAATCCGACGATTAGACAATTTGCGTTCCAACTGCAATTCCATGTTGCCGGTACCTTTGAATTCCTCAAAAATTACTTCATCCATTTTACTTCCGGTATCTACCAGTGCAGTGGCAATGATGGTTAAAGAGCCCCCGTTTTCTATTTTACGTGCGGCACCAAAAAATTGTTTCGGCTTTTGCATGGCATTAGCCTCCACACCACCCGACAACACCTTGCCGCTTGATGGCGCCACCGTGTTATGCGCTCTTGCCAGACGAGTAATGGAATCTAACAATATCACCACATCATGACCACACTCCACCAGCCTTTTGGCTTTCTGTAATGCTATCGTTGAAACTTTTACATGTTTTTCAGCGGGTTCATCGAATGTTGAGGCAATTACTTCTGCCTTAACACTGCGCTCCATATCAGTAACCTCTTCCGGTCTTTCATCCACCAAAACAACCATCAGATAACATTCGGGGTGATTCTCTGCTATGGCATTGGCAAGCTCTTTTAACAGCATGGTTTTACCCGTTTTAGGCTGGGCAACAATCAATCCGCGCTGTCCTTTTCCAATTGGAGTAAACAAATCCATTATTCTGGTACTGAAATTGTCGGGCCTGGTTGTAAGATTTAAGCGTTCGAAAGGAAACAATGGTGTCAGATAATCAAAGGGCACACGATCTCTTACCTCTTCGGGGCTTTTACCGTTAATCGTTTCAACTTTCAATAAAGCAAAATATTTTTCTCCTTCTTTGGGTGGCCTAACCGAACCATACACCGTATCCCCGGTTTTCAATCCGAACAATTTGATTTGAGATGGAGATACATAAACGTCATCCGGGCTGGATAAATAATTGTAATCACTGCTTCTTAAAAATCCATATCCATCAGGCATCATCTCCAATACGCCTTCTCCCAAAACAACACCATCAAACTCAATATTGAAAGCCGGTTGTTGGCGCGGATTATTTGAAAACGTCTTATGGTCCCTGGAGGAAGAACTGTGCGCCTGAACATCCTGTTGTAACTCAGGTAGCTGAACGTCTTCCTGTTGCAACATTTGAGCAATTGCGGGAGGAACGGTACTCTGCTCAGCAGTTATCGGTTGTAATTCCTCAACAGGAATTTCCTCCGTCTGATCATTTTTTATTTTTTTAGACGCTGGTTTTTTTTCGGAATCCGTTTTCCGTACACGAGACGAGCTTTCGTCCTTCTGCACAACATCCAATGCGGATTCATCTTTCTTTAAAATTCTTTTCCGTTTGGGCTTCTCTTCTGGAGCAGATTTTTTTTCTTGTGTCATGTTAGATTGTGTTTCCAGTATTAGACTGATCAAATCATTTCTGGAAATTTTTTTGGTGGTTGGAATGTTTAACTGATCTGCTATATCGAGCAGTTCGGGGACGAGGAGATCCGTCAATTGACTTTTATTGTACATAAATATTACAGAAAATGCGTTTCAAAATTGTACGCTTAAAAAAGAAATATTGTAGTTGAAAATAATTGATTAGAAAGTGGTCTGGTTCTGAAGAGCTTTAATCAAGGCTTTAAAATATCAACCAATTCTTATGCAATATTACATAGTTTTTATTTAAAAAAACATTTTTGATACCATATAGAATAAAAGCGGTTTTTTTTATATGCGTTTAGGCCCCTTAATATTGGATCATTCATTTAAACTCTGCAATAAAAGACATGGATAGCCTCTGTTTAATAAAAATGAAAACAGATGTGAATTGTTTAATCATCATAGGACCTGTATTTAGATGCCGACTGTATGAGAAGGATTATTGCTCCTACTGCAATAGAAATACATTTTATCCAATATGGCATCATAATAATTTTATACGCCGTTCTCTCTATAGCATTATCATAAATTGTACCCAGACTATTGGCATCGATAAAAAACGTCAATCCCGGAACTAAAATCAAAATGACAGAAATCACTTTAAGCATAAATCAATAGATTAGCCTGTTAATTGCTTCTCAGTCTCACCAAATCTGCCAGCACCATAGCTGTAACCGCCTCCAAAACCACCGGCACACGTAAAGCAATACACAAATCATGCCGGCCTTTCACCGAGAAAGACTCAACACTTCCTGATGTCAAATTTAAGGTTTGTTGTTCTTTTGGAGTAGAAGAAGTTGGTTTAATGGCAATGCGAAAAACCAATTCGTTGCCATTGGTAATACCTCCTACTATGCCGCCGCTATGATTGGTTCGGGTTAGCCCATCTTTATTAAGCAATGAGTCATTATGTTCGCTTCCATACATAGACGCTGCCGCAAAGCCGGTGCCAAACTCGATTCCCCTGACGGCAGGAATGGCGAACACGGCATGGCTCAATAAAGACTCGGCGGAATCAAAAAAAGGCTCACCCAGTCCAATGGGCAATCCGCTTACCCTGCATTCCACTATTCCGCCAACGGTATCTTTTGCCTCTATTGCTTTCTGTAGTCCCTTTTCTGGATCTGATTCGCCGGCAATGGAAAGAATTTTGGCACTAACTTCCACCTTTTTTTCTTCATGCAAATGATTCAATACTTTTTTCGCCACAACGCCTGCAGCCACAATACACACCGTAAGTCTTCCGCTGAAATGACCTCCTCCCCGAAAATCTTCAAAGCCCAGAAATTTTTTCGATGCCACAAAATCAGCATGACCCGGACGAGGTGTTGCACGCTGTTTTTCATAATCGCTGCTTCTGGTATTGCTGTTGGTAAATAATATAGTAATTGGAGCTCCGGTGGTATGATCGTTAAACACGCCGTTTTGTATCAAAGGCAAGTCATCTTCTTTTCTTGGAGTTGTTCCTTTGGCTCCGGGTTTACGTCGCTCAATGTCTTCTTTAAAATCATCGGGAGTAAGTCTGATTCCCGGCGGGCATCCGTCAATATTGATTCCTACTATCGGCCCGTGTGACTCTCCGAAAACATGTACCCTGAAAATTCGTCCAAATGTGTTCATAATGATGGATTATTTTTTTATCACACTGTTGATATGATCATAAAAATCAGGATAAGATTTATTGATGGCATCCGCTTCTTCAATAATCACCGAAGATGATGCGGAAAGAGCTGCCACCGCGCCCGCCATAGCAATGCGATGGTCGTGATGTGAATGGATGTTTCCGCCTTTTACTCCTTTGCCACCATGAACCAGCATTAAGTCATCCTGTAAATCAATCTGCACACCCAGCTTCCCAAAACTATCCTGCAAAGTTAAGGCCCGATTGCTTTCTTTGTGCGTTAATCTTCCTACGCCCTCTATAACTGATGTGCCATCTCCATAAGCAGCCAAGGCCACCAAAGGGGGAAATAAATCCGGACAATGGGTGGCATCAAACTGAAAGGGCTTCAGCAATGAATTGCCTGAAGGTTTTTTAACAGAAACTTCTTTTTCAGTAATGGATAGATGTGCGCTACTGCTCATGAGCGCCTGTAATATGGCTTTGTCTGCCTGTGTTGAAAACGCGTCTAATCCTTTTACTGTAATGTCTCCCGCAATGGCACCGGCTACCAGCAAGAACGATGCCCCACTCCAATCGCCTTCAACCGTATATAATATCGAATCTTTTATTTCAGAAACAGGCTCAATAAAAAACTTTTCGTATTTATTGTGTTCAACTTTGTATCCAAAATGCTTTAATATACCAAGGGTAAGATCAATATACGGGGTGCTTTTTAAATTACTAACGGTAATGCATACACTTTTTTTCGCGGTTTTTGCAAAAGCAAACAGCAGGCCCGTCAGAAACTGAGAGCTCAAAGATCCGTCAATGGAAATATCCACCGGCTTTAACGGACCCTCAATCACAATAGGCAGCTTGCCATCATTGCTTTTTATCTGAACACCCAGCAGGGGAAAGATTTCATCAAAAAAGTTCATCGGTCGTTTGACGAGACTACCTGTTCCTTCAATACGAATCTGTTTGTCAGCAATAGCGGCAATGGGAGAAAACATACGAATGCCCAATCCGCTTTCACCGCAAGAGATTGTTTTGTCTTCTTTCCCGGCAAAGGAAAGAGAAGGATTCCCCGTAATCAAAAGGGTTCCGTCGTGTTGAAGGGTAATGACCGCACCAAGCTGTTGGATGACTTCCAATGCTGCTATATCATCATTGCTTTTCCCGGGATTGATAATAGTAGTGGTGCCGGCATGAAGCAATGCTGCTGCACAAGCCCGCTGCATACTGCTTTTCGAGGCCGGGGCTACCAGTGTTCCCTCAATATTTCCGGGCTGTATCGTGACTTGCATAATGTTTGAAAAATGGTTAAGAAATACCGGCAATCAATTCTTCGAGTTGAGAAAGAGGGATATCGTGCGCCACTCCATTGCCGATACTTTCCAGTAGTATATAGCGCATGGTTGAGCCGGCACGTTTTTTATCCAACTTCATCAGCCCCCAAATTTTTTCTTTATCAAATGAAAACGATGTAGGCAAAGTGTATTTTTCAAACAAAGCTTTCAGTTGCAACGTATCCGAAGGTTTAAAGCCCTTTATTGTTTCAGAAAAACGGGCGGCACACATCATGCCTATGCTGATAGCAAATCCATGAGGAAGCGCATAAATATTTTCTATGGCATGACCAAGGGTATGTCCAAAATTCAGCAACCTTCTTTCTCCTTGTTCAAATTCATCATTCTGTACTACCGTGGTTTTGATAATCACATTTTCTTCAACCAACGAGGCCAGTGCGCCGTGGTTGTTTTTATAATATTCTATTGAATGTTTATTCAGACTCTCAAACATTCCTTGTTTTTTTATACAGGCATGCTTGATAATTTCAGCAAAACCATTTGCCCACTCCTGATCCGGAAGAGTTTTTAAGAGACTATAATCGTACAATAAAAACTGGGGTTGTCTGATCAGTCCAATCAGGTTTTTAAAAAGCCCGGCATCAATTCCATTTTTCCCTCCTATTGCAGCATCCACCATGGCCAGCAGTGTGGTGGGCACAAAGCCAAAAGAAAGCCCTCGCATGTAAATCCCAGCTACAAATCCGGTAATATCGGTAACAACTCCGCCGCCGACACCCACCAAAACAGAACTCCTGTCTGCTTCTTTTTCAATCAGCTGATGAATAATTTCGTCTACGGTTGACTGTTGTTTGTGCTGTTCTCCGGCTTCAATAACTATCGTTTCCCATCCGTCGAAGAGACGCTGATGAGATAAAAAGATATTTTTATCCGTAAGCAAAATTGTTTTTTCTCTGGAAACTAGTTTATCCAAATAATCGAATGAGGCATCCAGATAGAAGCCTGTTTTTTTTCCTGAAAAAACAATTTCTTTTACGCGCATAAAATGGTCTAACTGTTCATGATTTTGTTCTGGTGGTTGATGCTTTCCAAATGAACCGCATCAAGATATTTGGCAATGAAATCTTCGCTCAAATCCAGCTTGGATCCGCGTTGTATTGCTTTTTGGAGTATTTCATTCCAACGACCTGTCTGTAAAATGGTTATGTTGTTTTCTCTTTTATAATTACCAATCTTTTCAGCAATTTTCATACGCTGGCTGAGCAAAGTAAGCAGCTCGTCATCCAAATGATTGATCTGTTCTCTCAGCTTTGCCAATGCGTTTACAAAATCTTCTTTGTCGGATGTCTCACTTCTCCATTTCAGATCATCCAACATTTTACCAAAAGTCTCAGGTGTAATCTGTTGCTTTGCATCGCTCCATGCATTATCCGGATCGATATGGCTTTCAACAATCAGCCCGTCGAAATCAAGGTCAATGGATTTTTGAGCTACAGACTGCAATAGCGTTCTGTTTCCACAAATATGCGAAGGGTCGCAGATCAACATCATCTCAGGAAAACGTCTTTTCATTTCAATCGGAAGATGCCACATAGGCGCATTGCGATATTCGGTATTTCCATAGTTGGAAAAACCGCGATGAATCATTCCCACTTGTTTGATTCCGGCCTTTTGAATTCTTTCAATAGCGCCACTCCACAACTCAAGATCCGGGTTGATAGGATTTTTAATCAACACCGGAATATCCACGCCTTTTAGTGCATCTGCCACTTCCTGTACAGAAAAAGGGTTTACCGTGGTTCGGGCGCCGATCCATAAAATATCCACATCGAATTGCAAAGAGTCTTCCACGTGCTTGGCTGTGGCAACTTCAACTGTAGTAAGGAGGCCTGTGGCTTTTTTAGCTTTCTGCAACCAAGGCAAGCCTTTGGTACCAACCCCCTCAAAAAGTCCCGGTTTGGTTCTGGGTTTCCAGATACCGGCACGCAATACATCAATCTTGCCGGTTTTTGCTAATCTCTCGGCCGTTGCCGTTAGCTGCTCTTCCGTTTCTGCGCTGCATGGACCGCTGATGATAAGCGGACGCTTGTTCCACACTTTTTGAAGTATGGCCTTTTCTTCAGAAGCTACTGTTATTTCCATGTGTTGTTTTTTTATTTCAATAATTGAACAAATCTTTATGAATGATTAAGTCGTTTTTTGCCGTTTTTATATACGCCAAGTATTTTCAACATTTGTGTTGAAGACTTCATGGCTTTTATAACCTCATTAAACTGTTTTATGTCTTCAAACTCCATATCGGCATGAAACATATATTTAAAATCCGTGCCCGCAAGTGGCATGGATTGTAGCTTGCTCAGATTAATATTTCTGTCTGAAATTTTTGTCAGCACTTTTACGAGGCTTCCTTTGTTGTGATCTGTATGAAACACCACTGAAGCCTTATTTGCATTAGAGATATCCGCCGGGATGTCTTCATTCTGTAGCACCAGAAAGCGGGTATAATTTTTTTTGAGGGTATGAATATTGGGGACAAGTATTTCCAAATCATAAATCTCTGCAGCCAGCTTACTAGCTATGGCGGCAATGTGTTTACTCTTGTGTTTTTGTACATGTTTTGCGCTGGAGGCCGTGTCTTCTCTTTCAACCATTTTCCAGTTGAACTTATCCAGAAAATCTAAACTTTGCTGTATGGCCATATGATGCGAATGCACTTCTCTGATATCATCAAGAGAAACTCCGGGATTGGCGAGAAGTTGCTGGTTGATTTGAAGATAAACCTCTCCTATTATCTGCAGATTGCTTTTTAGCAAAAGGGAATAATTGGGCAAGATGCTTCCGGCAATAGAATTTTCAATGGCCATAACACCCCCATCGCTTTCCCTAGTATTTCCGGCAATCTTTAATACCTCTTTAAATGCAGAGCAGCAAATCACTTCTACATCTTTACCATAATAATTACGGGCGGCCTCCTGGTGAAAACTTCCTTCAATACCCTGTATGGCGATTCTCTTTGACATATAACATAAAAAAACCCGGCTTATTTAGCCGGGATGATTTTGTTTTTAAATATCGTTATGAACAAAAACTCCCGGACTTCCTTGTAAAAAAGAAGCTGTAAAAGAAACGGAAATATTTTGTAGTAGTGCTCATTTTCATTGAAGTGCGAAGATAACCAAAAAAAATTAAACTTCGATATTAACGTGGGTTTTTGATGGCACAAGTTGATGTATTTAAAAAAACGGCAATAAATTATTTATATTAATTCCGAATACAGCGAACTGAAAAGCCAGAGCTCTTTCCATTACTATATCTGTCTACGTCACCGGTCTGATATCCGAAACTATATTCCCAGGCATTAAAACTAGAGTCTTCTGTAATAGTCCACCAATAGCCAGCCCTTTCCGCATATTGGCATTCGCCGCCGTAATTTCGATATCCGCCTGGCAAGCAGGAAAGCCCGCTGCTGTTGTTTCCGTTTCCGCCTTCAGCCCATCCGCTGGAGGATTTTTGTTTCGCCGGAGTTTATCATTAGTCCGAATATATTCATGTTTTTAACTACTTTTGTTTTAAAGGTTTTAATCAAAATATCACTGAAATGAAATTGCTCCAAGGAAAAGTCGCCATTGTTACAGGTGCGGCAAGAGGCATTGGTGAAGCTGTTGCCATTAAGCTGGCGGAACACGGTGCAGATATTGCATTTACTTATGTAAGCGAAAGTAGCGCGGAGAAAGCCGCGGTACTCGAAAAAAAATTAATCGGATTGGGTGTGAAAGCTAAGGCTTATAAAAGCAATGCGGGAGATTATGCACAATGCGAAATGCTGGTAAATGATGTAATCAAAGAATTCAATCAGATAGATATCTGTGTAAACAATGCGGGCATTTCTAAAGACAACCTGCTGCTTCGAATGAGCCAGGAGCAATGGAATGATGTGATACAAGTTAACCTTTCCGGTGTTTTCAATATGACCAAACAGGTTATTCGTCCGATGATGAAGGCCAAATCCGGCAGCATCATCAATATGAGCAGTGTTATCGGCGAAATGGGCAATGCGGGTCAATGCAGCTATGCGGCCAGCAAAGCGGGTGTCATTGGTTTTACAAAGAGCATTGCTAAAGAACTGGGTAGTCGCAATATCAGATGCAATGCCATTGCACCCGGATTTGTGGAAACCGATATGACCAGCTACCTCAACGAGGGTGATGGCGCAGAAAAATATAAAGCCGGAATACCTTTGGGCAGATTCGCTTCGGGCGAAGATATCGCTAACACCGTTTTATTCCTCGCATCAGACTGGGGCAACTACATCACCGGACAAACCATCAGCGTTTGTGGAGGTTTGAATATTTAATGTCTGCTTCTGGGGGAAAATCCCTCGCCTTTAGGCGAAGACTTTAGTTTGATATCTTTGTTTGATGCAAAACTATAGGAAAACCTCCCATACTACATATGATTGTAAATATCATATAGTTTG
>VERM01000014.1 GCA_018882645.1 Ferruginibacter sp. | reverse complement strand
CATCAGCACATCGTCAAATCGCCACATCAGCACATCGTCAAATCGCCACATCAACACATCGTCAAATCGCCACATCAGCACATCTTCAAATCGTCACATCAGCACATCGTCAAATCGCCACATCAGCACATCGTCAAATCGCCACATCAGCACATCTTCAAATCGTCACATCAACACATCGTCAAATCGTCACATCAGCACATCGTCAAATCGTCACATCAGCACATCGTCAAATCGTCACATCAGCACATCGTCAAATCGCCACATCAGCACATCGTCAAATCGTCACATCAGCACATCGTCAAATCGTCACATCAGCACATCGTCAAATCGACTTTAATGAGTCTATCTCAACTTGCACAACAACTCTTCCAATATTTATCTAACACAACCTGGTATGAGTATCTGGCGGTGATTTCAGGCATTCTGAGTGTATGGCTGGGAACGAGGGAGCGTATCCTGTATTATCCCATCGGTTTGATCAACACGCTCATCTATATTTATATCAGTATAGAAGGTCATTTGATTGGAGAGGCTTCGGTGAATATTTATTATACCATCATGAGTATAATAGGATGGATAAATTGGGCAAAAAAAGATGTTCGTAGTCAAAAGACCTTACAGATATCTTATTCAAACCAAAAAGAATGGATACAACAAATCGTCTTCTTTCTGTTTTTTTATACATGTATTTACTTCTGCCTGATTTATTTTAAGACCTATTTTTTACAAGGCATCATTCCCTGGGCCGACGCACTCGCCAGCGCTGCCGCATTTACCGGCATGTGGCTGATCAACAAAAAGAAAATGGAAAACTGGTATTGGTGGGCACTTACCAATGTAGTTTCTGTTCCATTGTATTTCGTTAAGCATTATGTATTCTCCTCTTTTTATTTTTTGGCTTTACTGATTTTATGTTTTTTTGGATGGCATTCGTGGAAAAAGAAAATACACGCCTCATGAGTTACTGCAAAGCGATTCAAAAAATGAAACCGGAAGATCAATTGCTGCACAGGCAATACCATGATCATCATTATGGTTTTCCCATAGAAGACGACAATGAATTGTTCTGTCGCCTCATACTCGAAATCAATCAGGCAGGACTCAGCTGGACTACCATTTTAAAAAAGCAGGAAAATTTCCGAAAAGCATTTCATGGATTTGATATAAAAAAAGTAGCGGCGTACAAAGAGAAAGATATTAATCGACTATTGAATGACGCAGGGATTGTCAGAAATAAATTAAAAGTGGAGGCCGCCATTTCAAACGCACAGACAATTAGGGTATTGAAAAAATCACATGGATCTTTCAAAGCATGGCTAGACGCGCATCATCCCAAAACCAAAGAGGAATGGATTGGTTTATTTAGAAAAACATTTCGCTTTACCGGCGGTGAAATCGTCAATGAATTTTTGATGAGTACTGGTTATTTGCCGGGGGCTCATGAATCATCCTGTCCCGTTTTCAATAAAGTTCTTAAAACAAAGCCTGCATGGAAAAGGCCATAAAAAAAATCGCTGTTATAGGGCCCGAATGTACCGGTAAAAGTACTTTGTGTAAGGAGCTGGCAGCACATTTTCAAACGGTCTGGGTGCCGGAATTTGCAAGATCGTATCTTTTGCAAAGGGACCACAAATATGGATTCGATGATTTAAAAATTATTGCGGAAGGGCAAGTGAAAGCCGAGGATGAAATCATTGATTCTTTCGTATCATCTTTAGAGGAAAATACAGACAGAATCATTCATCCTGTTTTTATTGATACGGATATGTATGTCATGAAAGTTTGGAGCGAATATGTGTTTAATGCCTGCGATAATTCAATACTAGCCTCTATTGCTACACGTAGCTATGATCTTTATCTTTTGTGTTATCCGGATTTACCATGGGTGCCCGATCCTTTGCGGGAACATCCGGATGAAAAAGAGCGAATGAAAATTTATCATTACTATAAAGACGCTATCATAAATCAGCCGGCACCATGGATTGAGGTTAAAGGTGATTATGCTTTAAGAATGGATACTTCAATAGACGCAGTAAAAAAAATGATGTGTTGAAATATTGTTTTGAATACAGATGTTTCAACAAATTATTTTTCAAGAATCACATTGACCATCAGTGCAATTCCAAAAATGATAAAGAGAATTCCCGATGCGACATTAAGCGTTTTGATGTTTTTAGAAGTCAGTATTTTTTTTAATTTCCCGGCCAGGTTTATTTTAATTAAATCAGCAAGTATATTCAATAGCAAGCAAGTGCCGAATATGACCATCTTTTGATTCAATGATTTGGAAAGAGACTGGCTCACTGCGGCAAGCCACAGGCCTATAACGCCGGGATTCAGGGTGTTTATAAGAAAGCCCGTGATAAACAGCCGAAGATTTCTGGATCGCACGATTTTGATATCAAATTCATCGGTTTCCTGCTTGATTTTATTTTTTTTCATGAAAAGAAAAAAAATGCCGAGGCTTATCATGAAAGATCCCCCTGCAATACCGATAGAAGTTTTGTAGAGTAAAAGTTCTTTTAACAGGTTGCCAAAGAAATTGGCTGTAAAAATCCATAGCAAGTCGCTAAACCATACGCCCGAGATAAAAGAAAGCGCACTGTTGAATCCATAATTGATTCGTGTTTTGATAATGGAAAAAATAACCGGGCCCACAGAGAGCGCCAGAGCCAAACCAAGTAAAATTCCGGTAATTACCGCTTCAATCATTTTTTCGCCAGATCTTGATTGTGAATTAATTTTTTTTCAAGAAATCTTCCCAGTCTGCCAGATTTTTCCCCTTCAATACCCTGGGAAATTTGTGTTGCCCGCCTTGCTTACCTTTGGATTTCATAAATGCAGAGAAAACATTTTCGGACAAGACTTCAACCTGTGGTGAACTCAAGGCATGTTTTCGTTCCACTACATAATCATCATTAAGCTGTTGAATACTTTCATCTATTACATTCGAAAGCATGTTGGGATTAACCTTGTCATTCGTAGCGATATACCATTTGTGAGCAAATAAGTTTCCATGAGGGATTCCCGTAACGGAATATTCGGGTATTGAGATGTTTAGTTTTTTAGAGGCCATTTCAATCGCCTTGTTCATATTGTCTACACTAAGGTGTTCTCCAACCAGACTTAAAAAATGTTTGGTTCTTCCGGTAATGATGATTTCACTTCTGGACTTATCTACAAATCTTACCGTATCTCCCAGTTCATAGCGCCAGCAACCGGCATTGGTACTGATCAATAAAGCATAATCCTTATTTTCTTCCACCTCATGAATCATCAAAGGCTGTGCATTTTTCAGCAGATTGCCATCACTATCGAAGTTGTTGTCGTCAAAAGGCACAAATTCAAAGAAAATATTGTTGTTGATTTCGAGTTGCATCCCCTTTGCTTCAGGGCGCGTTTGATAGGCAATAAAACCTTCGCTGGCAAGGTAAGTTTCGATGTAATGGATGGGTTTTCCCAAGAGTTTTTCAAATCCTTTTCTGTATGGCTCCATAGATACGCCGCCGTGTACATAAACCGAGAGATTCGGCCAGATTTCATGTATGTGCTTGACTTTATACCTTTCAATTATTTTTTCCATGCAGATTTGAAGCCAGGCGGGAATACCCACAATGAAACCAATGTCCCAGCTGGGTGCATTTTGTACAATTTCTTCTAATTTTTTGGACCAGTCTTTTTCTTTTGCAATTTTTTTACCGGGTTTGTATAAACCAAGTCCCTGAAACCAGAAAGGAATATTTTTTTGTTGGATACCGCTTAAATCACCCGCATAATATGTAGGTCCTTTTTGAAGTTGTGTACTGCCTCCCAGCATCAGCCAGCCTTTACCCATGGCTGATTTATAAATTTTGTCGTATCCTTTCAGGTTGATAAGATTTTTCAGACTGGTGATGGTATTGCTTCTGATCATTTCCTTTGTGACGGGAATGTATTTGCTAGATGCTTCACTAGTACCACTACTCAGAGCAAAATATTTGATAACACCAGGCCAGCAAATGTCGGGAGAACCTTCCAATGCTTTATACCACCAATCTTTATAAATGGTTTCATAATTGTAGGTAGGAACCATTTGCTGAAATTTTTTTCCGATATGCTTACTCAACAATATTTCATCAAAGTAAAAATTTTGTCCAAACTCTGTAAAACGAGCTTTTTTGAGTAGTTTTTTCAAAACCCTAAGCTGTTGCCTTCTTGCATCCTTCACCGGGATATTCAATGCTCTGGCAATTGTTTTTGGAAGCTTTATATCAAATAATGGCATTTCCTGTTTTTTTGAAATATAGCAAATATAAACCATTGAAAAATGAATTAAAACATTAAAATAGCATAAGCTTGATTTAACTGCAATACAATGGGTATGTAAAATATAGTAATAATGGTTGATCATGTTTTATTTTATAAAAAAAATGACTACGTTTGCCCTCTAAAAATTTATATTAAAATGAAAAAGTTTCTCGTTTCTGTTGTATTGCTGCTTAGTATTCTTAAAACCAAAGCCGATGAGGGTATGTGGCTGCCAATGTTATTGGGTCAGCAAGTATATGATGATATGGTTAAAAAGGGATTGAAGCTTACCAAAAAACAACTTTATTCAATCAATACATCTTCATTAAAAGATGCTATCATTATTTTTGGCGGAGGCTGTACCGGTGAAATAGTAAGCAATCAAGGATTGATTTTTACCAATCACCATTGTGGTTATGGGGCCATTGCTGCTGCAAGTTCTGTGGAGAATAATTATTTGCGAGATGGATTTTATGCATACAGTAAAGACAAGGAAATCAAGACCACATTAACTGTGCAGTTTCTCGACAGAATTGAAGATGTTACCACACAGGTTGAAGCCGAATTGAAAGGGTTGAGTTGGGCAGAGCGCACCGCTAAAATTCAGGAAGTGTACAAAAAAATTACCGATAAAGTTTCGGATAAAGAGAATGGTGTTTCCGCGAAAATATACAGCATGTTCAAGGACAACCAATACATCATGTATGTATACAAAGTATACCGCGATATAAGATTGGTGGCAACACCGCCCGAAAGCATCGGAAAATACGGAGGAGATACAGACAACTGGGAATGGCCAAGGCATACGGGTGATTTTTCCGTATTCAGGGTGTATGCATCTAAAGATGGGAAGCCCGCTGATTATAGTTTGGATAACACCCCATTAAAACCTAAAAAATTTCTTCCTGTTAGTTTAAAGGGGTTCAAAGATGGCGATTATGCTATGATTTACGGTTATCCTGGCAGCACCAACAGATATGAAACCAGCTATGGGATTAAGTTGAAGACAGACATTGAAAATCCTTCTCTGGTTGCTTTGAGAGATATCCGTTTGAAATTCATGCATGAGCAGATGATTAAAGATCCGGCCATTAAATTAAAACTGGCCTCTGATTACGCGAGCATAGCCAATTACTGGAAATTTTTTGATGGCGAAACGAAGCAATTGAAAAAGTTTAATACTTACGAACAAAAGAAAAAATATGAAGAGGAATTTACCAAATGGGCCAGAGGCAAAGCGGAATATGAAAACCTATTTGTTGAGTACGAAAAGAATTATGCTGCATGGACTCCTTACAGCAAACATCGTCAGTACATCAGAGAAGGTATTTTAGGTTCGCCTCTTTCTGCTTTCGCCTCTTCTTTAATCAGCCTTGAAGCTTCATTGACCAAACCCGCCACTTCTCCAGAGGATATTAAAAAAGCTGTTGAAACTGCAAACGCATCACGCAAATCATTCCTTTCTTCTGAAGATATTCCCAGCGATAAAAAAATTCTTGGGTCTATTGCCAAAGCTTTTTATTATGATGTAGATAAGAGCCAGCATCCTGCCGGTGGATTTGATAAAATCGCTGCTTATGGAAGTCTGGATGATGAGGCGACTTACAAAAAATGGGCTGAAGATGTGTTTGCCAAAACATTTATCTTAGATGATAGCAAATGGAATGGTTTCGTTGCCAATCCGAATGCGTCTGTTTTACAGAATGATCCTGCATTCAATTTTACTGCCGCATTTGTAAAGAATTACAACACAAATTACGCACCGCTTTATACTTCTTTTGTGTCCAGAAATAATGAGCTGGGAAAAAGTTATATGAAAGGCATCATGGAAAAAAATCCAAAGGCAGCAAAAAAAATGTATCCGGATGCCAATTTCAGCATGCGTGTAAGCTATGGTAATGTGAAAAGTTATAAACCCAAAGATGCCATCGCATATGATTATGCTACTACTGCTAAGGGCATTTTGGAAAAATATGTACCCGGAGATTATGAGTTTGATCTGCCGGCCAAACAGGTTGAACTTTTTAAAAAAGGCGATTTTGGTCAGTATATCGATACAGCCAGAAAAGACCTGGTGATTGCATTCATTACTACAAATGATATCACCGGGGGCAACAGTGGCAGCCCTGTTTTGGATGCATATGGCAATCTAATTGGTCTCGCTTTTGATGGCAATTATGAGGCATTGAGTCACAAGCTCGCATTTGATAAAGACCTGAACAGAACAATTTGTCTGGATGTTAGATATTTGCTCTGGTGCCTGGATAAACTGGGCGGGGCAAAAAACCTCATTAAAGAACTCAAGCTGGTGAAATAATTTTTGGTAAAGAAGATTAGCGATACCTGCTATTGGGCAAAGGCTTGTCTCTGATAAGTTGATTGTCCCTGTTGGCTATCTCCCATGCAGTATGATATATAAACTGGGTTCTTTTTTCATAAAGTGGCCAGTTGATCAGATCTATATCATCTGTAGGCTGGTGATAGTCTGCCAGTAACATGCCGTCATAAAAGAAAAGCACCGGAACTCCTTTTCTGGCAAAATTGTAGTGGTCGCTGCGGTAATATATTCTCTCCGGATCGTTGGGGGCGTCAAATTTATAATCCAATACAAGTTGTGTTGTCTGCCGATTGGTACTTTCTGCTACAATGGGAAGTTCTGAGCTGATTTTATTGTGTCCAACGACATAGACATAATTCAGTGTGTCTGCTTTATTTCTCTCAGTGTCTATACGTCCAATCATATCTATATTCAGATCAGCACTTGTTTTATCGAGTGGATATAATGGATGATCGGTATAGTATTCACTTCCCCAAAGTCCTTTTTCTTCGCCACTTACAGTCATGAAAACCATCGTTCTTCTTGGGCCGTTTCCTTCTTGTTTGGCTTTAGCAAATGCTTTTGCCATTTGGATGACGGCGCAGGTTCCGCTTCCATCATCATCTGCACCGTTATATATTTCTCCATCCTGTATGCCCAGATGATCATAGTGAGCTGTGACATAAACAAATTCATCTTTTTTGTCAGATCCTTCTACGATACCTAATACATTGCTTGAGGGTATTGAATCTGTTTTGATTTCCACCTGCAACCGTAAATTTTTTTTGATGGCACAAACAGAGGTATTCAGCGGTTTGGCGTTCTTTGCTTTTTTTATGACAGGGGCAAATGAAGGTCCAAATATTTTCAATGCCAGTTTTTGGGAGATGACCGCATAGTTTAATGAAGCGGTTAACTTGAAAGTGGGGGAAAGAAATAAACCTGAAGTTTTGTTGTATGAAGCAGCTCTCTTTATATTCTCATCTGACCCGGTGTTTATGACCAATACTCCAACCGCTCCTTTGGATGCTGCTACTTCAATTTTTTTGTTCAGGTCCCAGTAGTTTTCATATGATGCTTGTCCATTATCTTCATCCGGTACTAGACTTAAAAAGCCGGGCACATCATCAAAAAATGCTACGATATTGCCCTTGACATCCACATCTTTGTATTCATTGTATTTTTTGTCTTCTATGCCATAGCCAACAAAAATTATTTTATCGGATACTATGTTGTCTGTTTTATTGTAGCGTAGAGGAAAATAAAAATCTTTAAAATTCGTAGCCTGAATATCTCCAATGTTCAATAAAGATTTTGTTAGCTTCTCTTGCGTCACATAGAAAATTTGTTTGTGACTGTACATGCCGGCCGGGCGGCTCAGTCCGCCCCCGATGAATTGCGATTCAATGTAGTCTGCCGCTTTGCGTTGCCCTGCTGTGCCGGTTTCCCTTCCCTCCATGTTGTCGTCTGCAATGATGGACAACTGTTTTTTTAAACTATCGCTGCTGAGGAAATGCAGATATTTTTTGGATATTGACTGTTGGGCAAAACAAGAGGAGGTTAAAAAAAACAGACAGGCGAATAATTGCGTTTTGTACATGTATGTATATTTGAATGAAAGTGTACTGGAACGGGATTTACTATTCAGGTTATTGCATGTTAAATTTTGCCTTAATGGCTTTTAAAGCAATTTATAAAATATTCCTTACTGTTGTGTGGTTAATTTTTCGGCGTTCTCTGCAAATTGTAGGGCTTCAAGAAACTCTTGAATATCTCCATTGATTACTGAGTCTAGATTGTAAACCGTAAGACCTATTCTGTGATCGGTAACTCTTCCTTGCGGATAGTTATAGGTGCGTATTTTGGCACTTCTGTCGCCGGTGCTTACAAGACTTTTCCTTTGTTTGGCGATGGCTTCCTCAGCTTTTCGTACTTCTTCATCATAGAGCTTGGTGCGCAGCATTTCCATGGCCTTTTCGCGATTGGCCAGCTGACTTCTTTCTGTCTGGCATACCACGGTGATACCGGTGGGTTTGTGGGTAAGAAACACTTTGGTTTCTACTTTATTTACGTTTTGTCCTCCTGCGCCCCCGCTTCTGGCGGTTTCCATTTTCACATCGCTTTCTTTCAGTTCGAAATCCACTTCATCCGCTTCGGGCATTACAGCTACGGTAGCGGCGCTGGTATGGACGCGGCCACTGCTTTCGGTGTCGGGTACACGTTGTACGCGGTGAACGCCGCTTTCAAACTTTAAAGTTCCGTACACATCATCGCCGGAAATTTCTACCTGTACTTCTTTATAGCCTCCAACGGTACCTTCGCTTTCGCTGAGAATATTGGTTTTCCAGCCTTTTTTCTCGCAGTACTTGAGGTACATGCGCAAGAGATTTCCTGCAAAAAGTGAGGCTTCGTCTCCTCCGGTTCCGGCGCGTATTTCAAGGATTGCATTCTTTTCATCGAATGGATCTTTAGGGATCAGCAGATTGCGAATTAGTTTTTCTATTTCTTCCCTTTTCTCCTCCAGTGCCGGCAGTTCTTCCTTGGCCAGGTCACGCATTTCTTCATCTCCCGAATACAGTACTTCTTTGTTGAATTCGATGTCTTCCAATAGTTTAACATAACTGTTTCTTACGTCAACAATCTTTCCCAGGCTACGGTAATCCTTACTCATGGCGCTGAATTTTTTATTGTCGCTCACAATTTCAGGGTTGGTCAGTGCCACTGCCAGATTATCGAATTTTGCTTTTATTGCATCCAGTTTATCTAACATAGTGTAATTTTAATGCTGCATGTAAAGGAAAGATTTACGTGCAGACTTTATTCCGTCTTCAAGGCGGCAAATTTACAGCATATCAACCAATCCATTTGTACAGAAAGTTTACAGCTGAAAAGATTTTTTCCGGTCGGGCAATGATGCCGGAGGGTAGTGTTTTGATTGTCCGTGCGGACGGTACGGTTGAAGCGATAGTGGACAGAGATGAGGCGGGGGAGGGGGGTCAATATTTTGAAGGAATTCTTTCTCCTGGCTTGGTCAATTGCCATTGTCATTTAGAACTTTCTCACATGAAAGGCATTATACCGGAAGGTGCCGGCATGGTGGATTTTTTATTATCCGTTGTACAACAAAGAAACATCAGTGAGCAAATTATTCTGGAGTCAATCGAAAAGGCCGAAGCTGAAATGTTGGCCAACGGTATAGTGGCAGTAGGGGATATCTGCAATACAGATTTTACAATAAGACAGAAATCAAAAAAAAATTTATACTATTATAATTTTATTGAAGTAAGCGGATATGCTCCTTCAGTGGCTGGCAGTCGGTTTGAAAAGGCCAGAGGGCTGTATGATAAGTTTGTTTCAATCGGTTCAGATGCTTCTATTGTTCCGCATGCTACTTATTCTTTATCAGGCGACCTCTTGAAAAAAATCAATCAATTTCAACAAAACAATGTTCTTACCATACATAATCAGGAATCAGATATAGAGGATGAGTGGATCAGAGAAAAAAAAGGTGATTTGACCCGGCTCTATCATCAGCTTTCCATTGCTACTGATTTTTTTCAACCTCAGGGCATTTCTTCCCTTCATTATTTTTTGAATCCTATTTCTGAATTTCGTCCGTTGATTTTGGTTCATAATTTGTTCAGTACGGACGCAGATGTGCAATATGCGAATCAATTGTTCAGTCAACACAATAGCCAGTTATATTATTGTCTTTGTCCGAATGCCAATATGTATATCAACAAAAAATTGCCCGATGTGGATTTGTTCATCAACAATCAATGTAAAATTGTTTTGGGCACAGACAGCCTTTCTTCAAACAAACAGTTAAGCATACACGAAGAAATAAAGACGTTGCAAAATGCATATCCTCATATTCGGTTGGAGCAGTTTTTGCAATGGGCAACCATAAATGGTGCTGAAGCATTGGGCATCAGTGATACTTTCGGAAGTTTTGAAAAAGGTAAAAAACCGGGAATTGTTCTTTGGGATGAAGATGTTTTGAATGTAAAATGCCTGCAGGTTTAAAGGTTAAATCTCCCAAACCATTCAAGCAATTTATTTCACCGCAGAGAAAGAAGAACGCGGAGATATCGCAGAGGTGTTTACTCTGCGTAACCTCCGTTTACTCTCCTTCTCTGGGGTAAAACAGGATGTAGACTTCCGAAAAAAGTATTCAATTTCAGGGGAAAACATCAAGGTAATTTATACAATAAGGTACTATTTGCTTGTTGAATAAAAGTAAAAATATACGAAACTTTTAAGTTACCTTTGTATGAATAAAATAAGAGAGGTTGTTGCATACAAACATTATTTTGAGGAATTATTAAATAAACAACCTGTTAAAATACAGGATAAAATATTTAAGATTATTGAAGCCATTGAAACACTTGAAAGGATTCCTGCCAATTATTTGAAATTAATAGAAGGAATAAGGGGATTGTATGAAGCAAGAATAAGGCTTGGATCAAATATATGGCGAGTATTTTGCTTTTTTGAAAAAGACCGGCTTGTGATTTTATTGAATGGTTTTATTAAAAAAACAGAAAAAACGCCTAGGAGAGAAATTGAAAAGGCAATCAGGTTGATGAACGAGTATTATGAGCAAAAATGATTTTTTGTAATAAAGGTTAAAAATTTAATATCATAATGAAGGCTAAAAATAATCAAGTTAAAAGCTGGAAAAAAATTAAGGACGATGTTTATGGTAAAAAGGGTTCTGTACGTCGCGATGAGCTTGACCGTTCCTTTGAGAGTTTTAAAATCGGATTGCTTTTGAGAAAAGCACGTGAAGAAAAGCAATTGACTCAGGATCAACTGGGTATGCTGGTTCATAAAAAACGAACGTATATTTCACGAATTGAAAACAACAGCAGCAATCTCACCTTGAAAACGCTTTTTGAAATAGTTGAAAAAGGTCTTGGGGGAAGGGTTAAAATTACCCTTGAATGGAATTGAATATCCCACGGCGGAGAGAATCTAAAATCTAAAATATTTAATGTAAAAGGTATAGGTGTTTTCAGTTTTATATTTTTTGACCTCTCCCGGCCCCTCCGAAGGAGGGGTGAAGAGCTTGCCGTCTTTTGATTCAGTTACTCTCGTTTACAAACGTTTAAATCAAAGAATAAATCGGGATGTACTCTAATTTTGATGGTAAAATTGCAAACATACCATTGAATAGAGTTTTATTTAATACCGAAGTAGAGAGTAAAATAATTACCATTAATGACAAGAAAATCATTCTTGACAGTGACGTCGCCACGCTGTATGGTGTGCAAACAAAACATGTAAACCAGGCCGTAAAAAATAATTTGGATAAATTTCCGGAGGGATACATCTTAACGCTGAGCAGTGAAGAATGGACTCAATTGCGGTCAAATTTTTTGACCGCAAAGTTTACAATGTCAAGATTGCCTCCAAAAGCCTTTACTGAAAAGGGGCTATATATGTTAGCCACCATATTGAAAAGTAAAAAGGCTGCGGCAACTACCATAGCGATCATTGAGGCGTTTTCAAAATTAAGGGAGCTGAACAGCACTTTTTTACAATTAAATCAAACCAAAGACTCTTTGCAACAGGAAAAATTAATGAAAAAAACAGGATCTTTAATATCCGATTTATTGGATAAGGAACTGCATATAAGCGACACGGAGACAACAATAGAACTAAACCTTGCTTTTGTAAAAATTAAACATACCATTAAAAGAAAATAAATAATCACGCCACTGTATTTTTATGACCTCATCCCGGATATTAATTATGGCGAATTTGCCACAATAAAAAAGCAATCGCGCCTCACCTCAGCCCCCTCATCAATAGCTCAATTTCATTGTCCATTCTGGAAAATGCAAAAATCTTTTTACCCAAATCTTTCAGGGAAGCGCCGATATGGTACATTTTTTTTTGGTCGATGATTAAAAACCGGTCGTGGTTGTTTTTCAGGATTTGAATATCCAGATTTCCATATTGATCCGACCATTTTTTGAAATCAAGTTCATTTGTTTTTGTTAGTGTGCCGGTATAAATAGTGGCTTTCACATTTTTATTCCTTTTCGAAAGCATTGCCAGCGTGGATTCGTCTATATAATTATCTATCAGGATGATGGTATTTTTTGCCTTTTTGATGATGTCGGAAATAAACTTATACGCATCAAATATCTGTCCGTTGAAGAAAATGCCTTGAGCGGGAATTTTGTCTGCTTTTTCGAGGGCAGAAAAGATTTTGCTGAAATGTCCGTCTGCTTCAATTTGTTTTTTTTCTACGATTTCCATGCGTTGATAAAGACCTGCAGCATGTAAATGTACTTTTCTTAAAGCCACAAACGCCGACATGATTTGTATACTGATTTTAACGGCGGTTTCACTTTTTAGC
>VERM01000279.1 GCA_018882645.1 Ferruginibacter sp. | reverse complement strand
ATTCAAGATGGTTGAAACCCAGGAAGAATATAAGGGCGTGGTTCCTTATTATATCGCTGAAATTTATTACTTCCAGGGGCGAAAAGATGAAGCGCTGGAATATGGTAAAAATCTTCTAGAAAGCGGTAAGCAAATTTACTATGATAAAAATCTCAACTTGCTTTTAGGTCAATTGTATTTTGAGAGAAATAATTTTACTGCTGCGCTTCCTCTAATTGAGAATTACGTTCAATCGGGAGAGCCAATTACAAAAGATATTCAATACCAGCTGAGTTATTGCTATTTCAAAACCAACAAGGTTTCCAATGCGATCGAAGGGTTTAAAAATCTGAGCAGTGAAAAAGATTCTTTGGGGCAGAACAGTATGTATCTCCTGGGATCTCTATATCTCAAAAACAATGAAAAATCCAACGCAAGAAATGCTTTTCAGTATTGCGCATACAACAATAGCAATCCAACACAACAAAAAATTTCACGTTTCAATTATGCCAAATTATCTTACGAACTCGGGTTTCAGGATATTGCCACCAAAGAACTTAAACAATATTTGGCAGATTACAGCAACTCGGAATATGACACAGAAGCAAAAGAGATTTTAGTAAACATACTTGCCGGTACTTCAAACTATAATGAAGGTTTATCTATATACAGCTCATTTTTAAATCCCACTCCGATGGTTCAAAAGGCTTATCCCAGGTTGTTGTATGGGAGGGCTATTGAGCTGATCAACGATCAACAACTGGATGCTGCCGATGATCTCCTGCAAACACTCATCAACAGCCCATATGCAGAAAAGCTTCTTCCGTATGCGCATTTTTACAGAGGGGAGATTGCAGCCAGGCAAGAGCGTTATGATGAGGCAGTAACTCATTTTGATTATTTCGTGAAGAGCAACGCTCAGTCTCAGGGGGAAGCAAATATGAATGCTGCCAGGTACAATCTTGCTTATACATATCTTCAATTGGAAGATTATAAAAATGCACTTGTAAATTTTGAAAACTTGTCCAAATCGGTTACAACTTCATCCACACCGCTTCAACAGGAGGCTTATATTCGAAGTGCCGATTGTTATTTCATGTTAAAAGACTTTTCCAAAGCAGCCTCTATGTACGACGCTGTGGCAGCCGGCGCATTTCCCCAGTCCGATTACGCACTATATCAAAAAGCCATTATTGCAGGCATCAAGAATAATAATGAGAAAATAAAATTGCTGAATCTGCTTCTGAATAAATATCCATCGACAGCTCTGAAGAACCTTACCCATATGGAGATAGCAGAGTCTTTCATTGATGATGAAAAAGCCTCTGAGGCCATCCCTTATTTAAAAAAGATTCTCGCTGCCGATAATGCAGAATCGATTCTTCCAAAAGCTTATTTGAAAATCGGATTGGCCTATTTTAATATCAATGACGATAAAAATGCATTGAATTATTACCGTCAATTGCTCGACAAATATCCCAATTCAGAGGAAACCGAAGAGGCCATTCTGACCATCAAAGATATTTATGTTGGAATGGGTAAACCTGAAGAATATGTCAACCTGATGCGTTCCAAAGGGATTACAGTCTCTGTCAATGAAGCCGATTCGCTGAGTTATTCTGCTGCAAATATGAAATATGAATCCGGAGATAATAATCTGGCAATCGAAGGATTGAATAGTTATTTGTCACAATTCGCCAATGGCGCATATGCTCTGGACGTCAATTACAAACTTGGCTTGTGTTATCAGAAAAAAAAGGATTGGCCTGCTGTCTTGAGATGTTTTGGTGTGGTTCATGAAAGCGGACTGAACAAGTATTACGAAGCTGCAACACTTGAACTTGCAAGAATCAATTACTTTGAAATTAAAGACTACAGCGCTTCGAAAAAATATTTTGATTTGCTTAAAGCCAACGCTGCAGATCCTAAAATCCGCATTGAGGCACTTCGCGGTTTGGTAAGGTCTTATTATCAACTTAAGGAATATGCAGAGGCAAATGATGCAGCCAAACAATTGCTTCAGGAAAAATCAGTGGGTACAGATGATAAGTTGATTTCCTCACTAGTATTGGGTAAATCTCAGCAAATCAAAGGAGATTATACTGCTGCAATCAATCTATTTAAAACGGTATCTTCGGCAAACAAAACCTCATGGGGTGCTGAGGCCAGGTATGAAACGGCATCATGCCATTTCTCTTCGGGTAATCTTACGGCTGCTGAAAAGTCTGCCATGTCCGTAATCAAAGAAACAGGCTCTTACGACTACTGGGTTACAAAGTCTTATATTCTGATAGGGGATATTTTTATGAAGCAAAAAGATTATTTCAATGCAAAAGCGACCTACGAAAGCGTCGCAAAAAATGCTGTCATTGTTGAACTGAAAGAGGAAGCCTCAAAAAAGTACCAGGAAGCACTCATTGCAGAAAAAAAATAAAAATCTATTCAAATCGTCATGCATACATCGTTCAATTTCAGAATACCGAATATTTTCTTTAGAAAGTATTTTCAACTCATTGCTATTGCAATTCTTTTTTCTTCTTCACTGATGGGGCAAAATGATACCAATAAGATTAAGTCTGTGGAAATCATTTCTTCATTTAAGCCATCTCTGCTTCAAGCAGTGAAGATTGATTTTTCAGGATCACAGCTTACTTCCGATACGAGCAGAAATATCAGAATGTATGA
This sequence comes from Ferruginibacter sp., assembly GCA_018882645.1. Taxonomy (GTDB): domain Bacteria; phylum Bacteroidota; class Bacteroidia; order Chitinophagales; family Chitinophagaceae; genus Ferruginibacter. Next base: position 295 of record VERM01000279.1, on the reverse strand, counting down.
AATACCTGCCCAAAATCTTACCTATAATTACAAATCCATACCACTAAAGCCTCTGGCATTATCCTTCGATACATTGGTGACGCTTGGAGACAGAAATTTTGTAAAAGCTGGATTTGGAAATTTTACTACTCCTTATTTTAAAGCTGGACTTAGTTTCGGCGACGGCTCAAAAAAATTATTGAATATTTATACCGATTATACTTCATCAAGGGGTAAAATTCAGTACCAGAATTTTTCTAACTTTTCTGTAAAAGCAACAGGAAGTTATTTTTTTTCAGGTCATGAAGCCTATGCT
>VERM01000278.1 GCA_018882645.1 Ferruginibacter sp. | reverse complement strand
GGGCAGGGGGGAGCATAGAAATCACGATATCGGCAAATTGTATCAAAGACTGTCGCTTTTCTTCGTCTTTAATGTCCAAGTCTACAGATAAAGATAATTCATGTTTTTTTGTCTTCTCCTCGATAATCTCTTTGTTTGCATCAGCAACAATAACATACCAGTCCTCCGTATAGGCTTCCTGTATTAAATAATCTATCAGAACTGTAGCTGATTTTCCCGCGCCGAGTAAAAGAATATTTTTCAAACAAACAATTTTATTGTAAAATTTAATCAATTCACTTCAAAGTTATGATAAAACACCGCTTTGAAATACATTAAAATAAGATTTGCATTCAACACAAAAACATTCCCAAAAAAAAGAAAAAATACTTGTCCACACTATGACCTTATTTGTGAAAAAACAATTTAAAATTGATGTCAATTGAATACTCAAAACCCTTGTTTTTAGGTATATTTGTACACTTATAACACATATGGAAAATCAAGAAAATTTCGAGGGATCAAATCCAAATAACCGCGGCAAAATCATTCCTGTAAACATTGAAGAACAGATGAAGACATCCTACATCGATTATTCGATGAGTGTGATTGTCGGCAGGGCATTACCCGATGTACGAGATGGCCTTAAACCGGTGCATCGTAGAGTTTTATATGGAATGAATGAGCTGAGTAACAACAGCAATAAACCCTACAAGAAATCTGCCCGTATCGTAGGGGAGGTGATGGGTAAATACCACCCTCACGGAGATGCTTCTATTTATGATACCATGGTTCGGATGGCTCAGGATTGGTCCATGCGTTACAAAATGATTGATGGACAAGGTAATTTCGGTAGCCAGGACGGAGATCCACCGGCTGCCATGCGTTATACCGAAGTTCGCATGGAGCGTTTCGCTGAAGCGATGATGGAGGATATCGACAAAGAAACTGTTGATTACCAACTCAATTTTGACGATTCATTAAAAGAACCAACGGTACTGCCTACACGAATTCCTCAGCTTTTACTAAACGGTAGCAGCGGTATTGCAGTAGGTATGGCCACCAACATGATGCCTCACAACCTTAATGAAGTTGTGGATGGCTGTATCGCTTATATCGACAATAATGATATCACACTGGAAGAGTTGATTAAGCATGTAAAGGCGCCGGATTTCCCTACGGGAGGAATCATTTATGGATATGAAGGAGTTAAAGCAGCTCTTTTCACAGGGAAAGGAAGGGTTGTCCTCAGAGGTAAAACCACTGTGGAAACAGATTCACGCGGAAAAGAAAAGATCATCATCACCGAAATACCTTATCAGGTCAACAGGGATATGCTGACTCAAAAAATTGGCGAGCTGATCAATGAGAAAGTTATAGAGGGTATCAGTGATGTAAACAATGAAAGCAACAACAAAGAAGGGACAAGAATTGTGGTTGAGCTCAAAAAAGATGCTGTAGCCCAGGTAGTCATCAATCAACTATACAAATACTCTGAGCTGCAAACCTCTTATGGGATCAATAATGTGGCATTGGTAAAAGGAAGACCCAAGATACTTAACGTAAAACAACTTATTTCAGAATTCATCGAATTCAGGCATGATGTGGTGGTGCGACGGACCCAATATGAGTTAAAGAAAGCAGAAGAAAGAGCGCATATACTTCAAGGTTATATCATTGCATTGGATAATCTTGATGCTGTCATTCAATTGATCAGAGAAAGTGCTTCACCTTTGATCGCACAGGAGGGCTTAATAAGCAAATTTGGAATGTCTGAGATTCAGGCAAAAGCTGTACTCGAATTAAGATTACAGAGACTCACCGGCATGGAGATTGATAAAATCAGAGAGGAACATGCCGAAATCCTTGGACTGATTGAGCACCTTAAAGAAGTATTGGCAAATGAAGGCCTTAGATTCGATATCATTAAAAAAGAGTTGACTGAAATAAAAGACAAATTTGGCGATGCAAGAAAATCCGAAATCGTGTACGCGGATGACGAAATAAATATGCTCGATCTTATTGAGGAAGAAGATGTTGTAGTGACTATTTCACATTTAGGTTACATTAAAAGAACCTCTGCAACTGAATATCGTCAACAAAGAAGAGGAGGCAGGGGCTCAAAAGGCAGCAGTACCCGTCAGGAGGATTATATTGAGCATCTTTTTGTAGCTTCTACACATCATACTTTGTTATTTTTTACTGAAAAAGGTAAATGCTACTGGCTGAAAGTCTATCAGATTCCTGAGGGCGACAAAACCAGCAAGGGAAGGGCTATACAGAATATGGTACAGATTGCCCCAGATGATAAAGTCAGAGCCATTATTGATATAAAAAATCTTGAAGACGAAGAGTACGTTAAAAATCATTATATCGTATTGTGCACTCAAAAGGGCATTATAAAAAAAACAGACCTGGAAGATTTCAGCAGACCCAGACAAAGCGGTATCAATGCAATCAATATTCTGGAAGGAGACCAATTGCTGCAAGCGCGTTTGACAGATGGTAACTGCGAAATCATGTTGGCAGTAAAATCAGGAAGAGCCATTCGTTTCCATGAAAAAACTGTACGTAGTACAGGACGCGGAGGCATAGGAGTCAGCGGTATTGAAGTGGATGAAAGCAATGATGAGGTCGTTGGAATGATATGTGTCAATAAAGAAGACAAAACAAAAACAGTGCTGGTTGTAAGCGAAAAAGGATACGGAAAAAGAACTTTACTCGATGATCCAGACACAGGAGAAGCCAATTATCGTATCACCAATCGTGGAGGTAAAGGTGTTAAAACCATCAATGTCACCGAAAAAACCGGGAAGCTGGTAGGATTACTTGATGTGACAGAACAGGAAGACCTGATGATAACCTGCGTCAGCGGAATTACGATAAGAATGGCTGTTAAAAACATAAGTCAACTTGGTCGAGCCGCCCAAGGGGTCAAGCTCATTCGGGTTGATGAGGGTGACGAGATTGCTGCAATCACACAGTTGGATGAAACGGAGGAAGAAAC
>VERM01000277.1 GCA_018882645.1 Ferruginibacter sp. | reverse complement strand
CACATGCTCAGCGGTCATGTCCAGGGTCAGTTTCTGCAAATGATGAGTTGCATGGTCAATCCCTCAAGAATACTGGAAATAGGCACTTTTACAGGTTTCAGCGCATTGTGTTTGTCTAAAGGATTGAAGAAAGATGGCAAACTCCATACCATTGAAATCAGAAAAGAAGATGCCTCGGTGGCACAGGGTTTTTTCAATAAATCATCCTGTCAATCTCAAATATTTTTACACGTGGGCAACGCCAGAGATATTATCCCCCAAATTGACGAAACATGGGATATGGTTTTTATAGATGCCGATAAGGTTAGCTATATTGAATATTACGAATTAACTTTGCCCAGAGTAAAGTCAGGAGGATGGATCATTGCTGACAATGTATTGTTTCATGGGGAAGTCCTGAATGAATCCATCAAAGGTAAAAACGCCGTTGCGATATCTTTATTCAACAGCCACATTGCTGCAGATCAAAGGGTAGAGCAAGTGTTACTAACCATTCGTGACGGCTTATCGCTGATCAGAAAATTATAGCATATGCTGAGAATGTTACTTTTCTTTTTTATTGTTTTCATAAGTACCCAAATTGCCGCGCAAAAGATTACGCCTGCTGAATATATCAGTACTTACAAAAATTTGGCTATAAGTGAAATGCAGCGCTCGGGAGTTCCTGCGTCGATAACACTTGCACAGGGTATTCTGGAGTCTGAAAGTGGTAATAGTAACCTTGCTAAAAAATCAAACAATCATTTCGGTATCAAATGCAAAAATGACTGGACGGGAGAAAAGGTTTATCACGATGATGACGAAAGAGGCGAATGCTTCAGGAAGTACAGCACTCCTGAAGAAAGTTACCGCGATCACAGTGATTTTTTAAAAAACAGATCACACTATTCATTTCTTTTTACTTTGGATCCTGCTGACTATAAATCATGGGCTTATGGGCTCAAAAAAGCTGGTTATGCCACCAATCCTAAATATCCGGAATTGCTCATAAAAACGATTGAGCAATATCAATTGAGTCAATATCAGGTGGCTGCATCTGAAAAAACAGAAGAAGCCGTAAAATCAGAAACTGTTCCGCCAACAGAGTCCATACAAAATCCGGAAAACGAAAATCATGATAGGGCAACTCAATCAGTATTGATACCTACGAAATACAACGGAACCAAAGCAGTTTTCGCAACCAAAGGAACATCTTTACTTGCTATTGCCACTCAATTTGATATTGATTTGAGTAAACTGATGAAATACAACAACCTGTCCACTGACGGATTGCTCGATAAAGACGGGTGGATTTATCTTCAAAAAAATAATTTATCGAAATAGAAAAAATTATTTGGCTTCTGAAACCTCTGGTATAAAACGTAACAGACTCTATATAAAAATAAATAAATCATCATTATGAATGCACTGAAGGTACATGATAAATTATTCAAGCCATATCTTTCCGCTCTGCAAATACAAGAACAAATCAAACGATTAGCAGATGAGGTCAATACGGATTACAAAGGCAAGGTTCCTCTGTTTATTGCCATTCTGAACGGATCGTTTATGTTTGCTTCTGATTTATTTAAAGAACTGACAATTGAGGCTGAAATTTGTTTCATAAAACTGGCTTCGTATAAAGGAACTAAAAGTACAGGGCAGGTGATTACTTCTATTGGTCTGGATGAGAATTTAAAAGGCCGTCATGTTATATTAATCGAAGATATTGTTGATACAGGAAAAACACTCGACATGTTTTTACCTCAGTTGAGAAATCAATCTCCCGCTTCTCTTAAAATTGCTACTTTACTTCACAAGCCGGAAGCCCTTAAGTATCCGCTGCAATTACATTATATCGGATTCAATGTGCCAAATAAATTTTTGCTGGGTTTTGGTCTGGATTATGATGGACTGGGCCGAAACCTAAAAGAGATATATCAATTGGATGAATGATCCCAGATGTGAAACGACTTGAAAAATATTAAATGTAAAATGTTTCAATGTCTTCATTCATGTTGAACTGAAATACTGGTTGTTCTGCGTTTGGGGTTTGGTGTTAAATCTTTGATTGCTTGGACACGGTTGAAAGAAAATCTAAACAATCAGCCCACGGTTTAAACCGTGGGCTAACAATAAACCGTGGGCTATATTCAACGCATCAACAAATAAACAAATCAACACATTGGCTTATTTTTGAAAAAACTATTGCCATGAATAAAAAGCTGCTTGCATTCTTTATACTTTTTAATTTTCTCTTTTTACTATCCTCTCAAGCACAAACAGTAACGATTGGCACACAAGTCTGGATGACAGAAAATCTCAATGTAGATCAATTTAGAAATGGAGATATGATACCGGAAGCAAAAACTAACGATGAATGGAAAAAAGCCACAGAAGAGTGTACGCCTGCCTGGTGCTATTTGAACAGTTCAATTCAAAATGGTTCGGACAGTGCTAAAAAATATGGAAAGCTATATAACTGGTATGCCGTGAATGATCCCAGGGGTCTTGCGCCAAAAGGATGGCATATACCCAGCTATGATGAATGGACTCTGCTTGCCGAATTTTTAGGAGGAGACGAAGTTGCCGGTTATAAAATGAAATCTAAATCGGCTTGGAAAGGCGAAAACAACGGAACAAACAGTTCAGGTTTTTCAGCGCTTCCGGGCGGCTTACGTGGTTGCAATGGAAAGTTCTATTCTATTTATGAGCCCTGCTACCGTGTATCCTACGAAGAGATAGGTCTTAGGGGTTACTGGTGGACTTCTACAGAACGGTTTTCTAACGCTGCCTGGTGTTGCTATCTGAATAATAAAAATGGTAAATTCGACAGATTTATCTATGCAAAGCATGTAGGGTTATTTGTTCGCTGTGTTAGGGATTAGCTGCCACCTGAGGTGGAAGGGTCTTCATTCATGTTGAACTGAAATACTTGATAACTTTTAGATTTTACATTCTGCATTTTACATTCAATTTCTCACCTCACCCCCGGCCCCTCTCCAAAAC
>VERM01000276.1 GCA_018882645.1 Ferruginibacter sp. | reverse complement strand
CATTGGCTCCCATCCTTATCATATTGGGATTTTGCATTGAAATTTATGCCATAATGAAAAAGAGTAAAGCTTAGCGATGGATTTAATTCACAGTATAATTATTTCAATTGTTGAAGGATTGACCGAATTTATTCCCGTTTCTTCCACTGGGCACATGATTATTACTGAAAAATTATTGCATATCCCCGATAACGATTTTACAAAAATGTTTACGGTCGCCATTCAGCTTGGAGCTATACTCGCGGTGGTGGTGTTATACAGAAAAAAATTCTTTGATTTTAAAAATATAGGTTTTTACAAGAAACTCATAATTGGCGTATTGCCTGCATTGGTTCTTGGTCTTTTATTCTCCAAAAAAATTGATGCACTACTGGAAAGTACCACCACAGTTGCAACTACATTGTTATTGGGAGGATTTGTACTGATTTATATTGATAAATTGTTTTTACAAAGTCCCGTCAACAAATCAAAAGAAACCACATACATCAACGCTTTGATTATCGGATTTTGGCAATGTCTTGCAATGATTCCCGGGGTAAGCAGAAGTGCAGCATCGATCATTGGGGGAATGCAACAGAAATTATCCAGAAGTGCGGCAGCTGAGTTCTCATTTTTTCTTGCCGTACCAACCATGCTTGCCGCCACAGCTTATAAATTATTCAAACACTATAAAGAATACGGAGGCTTCAAACAGGATGAAATTCAAATTCTAGCGTTGGGCAATCTGGTCGCATTCATTGTAGCCATTCTGGCCATTAAATTCTTCATTGGATTTTTAAAAAAACATGGTTTCAAATTCTGGGGTTATTATCGCATCACATTAGGGATACTTCTGTTTATACTTATGTATTTCGGATACATTGATAAATGATCCTGATTCAAATATTTACCCTCTCTTTTTAAAATTTTACTTATTTTCATCAACCAATTGCAATGGATATTTCAATTGAAAAAAAAATTTTCAAGATAACCAATTGCAATATATATAGTAAACCCACATTCAAAAGAAAGCTTTCCTGTAATTACATATGCAAACTTCAAATAGAAAAGTACAAAATGGATGGGCGATGTATGACTGGGCCAATTCCGTATATAATCTGGTCATCACATCAACCATTTTTCCTGCATATTTTGAAGCCATAGCAAAACAACGCAACATGAATGGAACAGACTATGTTCAATTCATGGGCAGGGAATTTGTAAACACATCGCTTTACAACTATGCACTGGCAACCGGATTTCTAATAGTAGCGCTGCTTTCTCCCATCTTGTCTTCCATTGCTGATGTCAAAGGAAACAAAAAAAGCTTCATGCAGTTTTTTTTGTCGCTGGGAAGTTTTTCCTGCTCTCTGCTGTTCTTTTTTCAGGACGTGAATCATTTAACTACAGGTATAATATGCATGATTACTGCCTGTATAGGATTTTGGAGCAGCATTGTATTTTACAATTCCTATCTGCCAGAAATTGCAGCTCCGGAGGATCGGGATCGGCTAAGTGCCAAAGGATTTGCAATGGGGTATATAGGAAGTGTTATCCTACAGATTATTTGCTTTGTGTTTGTATTTAAACCTGAACTCATTGGAGGCAATGAACATTCCACCATTCAATTTAGATTGTCATTTTTATTGGTAGGTATCTGGTGGTGGGTATTTGGCCAATTTTCACTCAGTCGCCTTCCTAAAGGAACTCCGAATGGTCACACCACCAAACGAAATATCATTGTAAACGGATATAGAGAACTCGGAAAAGTATGGGATCAACTCAAACATTTATCAGTACTGAAAAAATTTCTTTTCTCATTTTTCTTTTATAATATGGGAGTTCAGACGGTTATGCTGGCAGCAACATTATATGGTAAAAGTGAATTAAAAATTCCTACAACCAATCTTATTGTAGCCATATTGATCATACAATTGATTGCCATCCCAGGTGCATTTGTCATTTCATCATTATCTAAAAAAATAGGCAACTTCAATGCATTGATGGTTTGTGTTGTGCTCTGGATCATTCTCTGCATCGGAGGTTATTATTTGCCCAAAGAAAACATAAATGCTTTTTATTTTTTAGCGTCCTTCGTTGGTTTTGTGATGGGCGGAATACAAAGTCTGAGCAGAAGCACTTACAGTAAACTCATGCCCGACACAAAAGACACTACATCATTCTTCAGCTTTTTTGATGTGACTGAAAAAATAGCAATCGTGATCGGCATGTTCAGCTTTGGTTACATTACAGAAATGACAGGCTCTCAACGCAATTCTATATTGGCCTTAATCAGCTTTTTTGTAATTGGACTTGTAGGACTTATATTGGCAAATAAAGATCAAAAAAAATCAAACAAATCATTTCGATGAAGGCTTACTCAATACATACCGGGAATTTCAAACTTGATGGCGGCGCAATGTTTGGCGTAGTCCCCAAAAGTATTTGGAACAAACTCAATCCCGCAGATGATAACAATATGTGTACCTGGGCAATGAGATGCCTGTTGATTGAAGACGGGAACAGACTGATACTTATTGATAACGGTATCGGAGATAAACAGGATTCAAAATTCTTCAGCCATTATTATCTTCATGGAGAGGATACACTCGATAAGTCACTGGCAATGCATGGGTTTCACAGAAATGATATTACAGATGTGATTTTAACACATCTTCATTTTGACCATTGCGGTGGCAGTATCATAAAAGAAAATGACCTTTACGTTCCGGCCTTTAAAAATGCAATCTATTGGAGCAATGCCCGTCACTGGAAATGGGCTACTGAACCCAATGAAAGAGAAAAAGCCTCTTTTTTGAAAGAAAATATTATACCCATAAAAGAAAGCGGACAGCTTAAATTTATTGAAAACAATATCAATGATTTCCCGAAAAATATAACCATCAAACATGCTTTTGGACATACAGACGATATGATGCTGCCTCAGTTTGTATATAAAGAAAAAACCATCTTGTTCATGGCTGATTTGCTTCCCTCTGCTGCACACATTACACTCCCCTACGT
>VERM01000275.1 GCA_018882645.1 Ferruginibacter sp. | reverse complement strand
CTCCGGACCGGTAAATTCAATGGCTACATCCGCTTTGGACAAATTCTCCGAATGTAAATCTTGTGCATTCGAAATGTCAATTTTCAGTACAATATGATGGCCTTTTTGCAATGCAATTTCTTCAATGGCCTTACCCATTTTTCCGTAACCTATTAGGGCGATATTCATTTGGTATTGTTTAATATAGTTGAGCATAGTTGAATATTGTTCAAGCACACTCCCTCTTCAACTCTGTCTTACTTAAAATCCTCATCCGTAACCCCTTCATTTATCTTGATTTCGGAAATAGTTAATTTAAACTCTTGTCCGTTGGCATTACGGGTAATCGTGAAGGGGAGAAGAATATTGCCTGCTTTTTTGTAGTCAGTATAATTCGTCTCCACATTTATTTCAGTTCCCTCAACAGCTTTTAAACTCTCTTCTTTCAACAATAATCCGCTTTTTGTAGAGTAATACTCTGTTGAAATGTTTCCGCTGGGCTTAGTTACCCTCAGCTTATATGCATCTTCTTCACCTATTTTTTCTGTTCCGGCAAAGTTGAGATTGTGGTCACTGCTCAGATAAAACAACTGAGGAACGATGGCCCTTTCATCTTGTGATTCTTTTATTTCTTTATCATCAAAATCTTTGGTTTTACCCATTTGGGATGTTAAACCTTTTTTGCCGTCAAAAATCTTTTTCATGATTACATTCTTTCCCATCTTTATTTCTGTCTTACGTTTATCTGGTGCCATTTTAACATCTTCACCTGAAAGTTGAGTGCCCATTACTTCCAACGTAATGATTGATTTTGTAGAGTAGATTTTAGAGATTTCTTCTATGCCCCCAATAGCCTTCAGAAATCCTTCTATGATTGACGATGCAGTTGCAGTTGACGGTTGGGGTGAGGTTGATTTTGAAGCAACTTTTTCTTTTTTAGGTTCTGATGGATTGGCATATTTATCATACAATTTAACAGGATAGCCTAGACGAGAAAGATTGGGTAAAATTTTACTTCCATTTCCTACAATGACTATTCTGCTTTTATCTTTTTCAAAATACTTTACGGATACACGCTGTACATCATTGAGGGTAACATCATTTACTTTTTGTAAAAAAGTACGATAGAAGTCTTTCGGCAATTCATTGATCAAAATATTGGATGCATATGTCGCAGCTTTTGCCGGATCTTCCATACCCAAAGCAAAAGATCCATTATATAGCGCTTTTGCAGCTTCCAATTCTTCCTGTGTGATTTTTCCTTCGCGCATATTGTTGATTTCGGAAATGATTTCTGCGACTGCACTATCGGCTTTTTCGCTTCTTACCTGAGCCGTACTGCTGAATCTGCTTTGATATCTTCCGCTTCCGGTTTTAGAATAACTGCCGTAAGTGAATCCGTGTTTCTCTCTTAGGTTAAGAAAGAGTTTGCTTTCAGCGCCGCCCCCCAAAATTTGGTTGGCCAAAAGCAACGCATGATAATCCGGATTGCTTAATGGGTTATCAATCAAATTCCCCACACTGATTTCTGCCTGAACAGCGGTAGGGACATCCACGAAGTTTATTTCAGTTGCATCTGTATTTTTAACTTGTCGTTTTTTTGCAAGCTTTTGTTTTTTACCCTTCCAGTCTCCAAAAGCCTTTTCGGTCAATGCCTTTGCCGCTTCGGGCGTAATGTCTCCAACAAAAGTGAGATAGCTCCTCGATGGTGAGATATATTTTTGGTATGCTTTTTTGATATCATTCAGACTGATATTGTTGATGGTTTCTTCAGTAACAAATTCACCCTGGGCCGTTTTCTTTCCATAGCTCAGCGCATCCGATACTCTTTTTGAAATGGCAGTTGCACTTTTTTCTTCCGATTTCAGGGCAGTAAGTGTTTGATTCTTGAGTTTATTGAAAGACTCCTCCGGAAAAGCAGGTTGCTGAATAGCTTCAGCCATCAGAAAAAAAGCAGATTCAAAGTAACGACTCAAAGCAGATGCATATCCACCTGAAGAATTGAGTCCGACATTGGCACCGATAAAATCGACAGCTTCATCAAATTTCTCCTTGCTTGTTTTTGTGGTTCCTTCGCCAAGCATTTGTCCGGTTAATTCCAGCAAACCGGCTTTCTTCCCTTCTTCCACAGGCCCGCGGTCGATATTCAATGTAGCGCTCACTTTGGGCAGTTTATGATTTTCCACTACAATCACAGTCATTCCATTGGAAAGTGTGAAAATGGTTGGATCCGGAATCGAAATTACGGGAGCAGGTCCTGCTTTCGGCGGTTTGCTTCGGTCAATATCATTCTGTGCAAAAGAGAATTTAAAGAATAAAGCAAATAAGGCTATTGATAATATTTTTTTCATGTGTTTGTTTTTATTGTTTTTAGTCACATGTTATGCCCTGGATAATGAACCTCAGTTTGTATCGTTATTACGGGCATTTGATGTCTGTTTGTATTTTGAAATGATGATTATTTTTTAGGCAGATAATAAACCACCGCTCTTTGATTCCGGTTCAGGTATTTTTTTGCTACCCGCTGAATATCTTCTTTTGTGATGGATTTGATGATATCCAATTGCTCGTTGATATAGTTAGTGTTTTTGTTTTGAAAAGTATATCCATCGGCAAGGTTTTCAGCCACCCCCAGCATTTTGGCATTGGTGCCCACATAATTGTTTTCAAATTGATTTCTGATTTTTGTAAACTCCAGATCACTAATCAGTTCGCTTTGCAATTTTACAATTTCGTCATCCATATCTTTTAAAAGCGTGTCCAATGCAACAGGGCCACTGGGGAATGCATATGTGAGATAGGCACCATAATCCTCCAGGCTGTAATTGAAGCATCCCACTTGCAGCGCATTCTTTTTGTCATCTACCATTTTTTTATACATTCTGCTGCTCGATCCCGTACTCAGTACATCCGAAGCCAGCTGAAGGGCGATGGATTCTTTATCGGTCATGCCGGGGGTTCTGTAGCCGGTCATGATAGCGGGAATCTGGATGTTGTTGTCGTAGGTGGTGTCTATGATCTCTTTGCTGATG
>VERM01000274.1 GCA_018882645.1 Ferruginibacter sp. | reverse complement strand
GACAGTAGCCATGGAAGATGATCCATTACTTTCAAGAATATCACTAACAACTCTTACCGTATAGGGATAGTCAGATCCGGGCATCATTTTTTTTAGCGATCGCATTGCGAGGTTTCCATGCCCAACTTCTCTGCGTCCAACGCCTCTCATCATTTTAACTTCACCGGTACTGAATGGAGGGAAATTATAATGTAAAATGAATTTGCTGTATTCTGATGAATGTGCCGATTCGGTTAGCAACTCATCCAATGGTGTACCTAATGTAACTGTTGTAAGCGATTGCGTTTCTCCTCTTGTAAATAATGAGGATCCGTGCGGAGTGGGAAGCAAATCAGTTTCCATTGCCAGCTGACGAATATCCTCTGTTCCTCTGCCATCCAAACGCTTGCGGTCATTCAAAATCATATCTCTCACCACATAATACTGCAATTCCCCGGTATAATGTCCGATCAATGCTTTGTCTTCATCCGGCAACTCTTCTCCCAAATGAGCTACTATTTCATCATGCAAGGCTTTGAAAGCTTCACTCCTTTCATGCTTTGCAGAGGCAGACGAAGCGATTGCATGCATTTTATCTTTCGCAAAGTCAATAATTTTCTGATTCAATTCCTCATTTCTGTATGGTTTCTTATACTCTCTTTTTCCTTTCACCCCAACCAAATCTCTGAGTTCTTCCTGTGCTTTGACCTGAATGCGAATCGCATCATGTGCCAGTTCAAGTGCTTTTACCAGATCTTCTTCCTGACACTCATTGCTCTCGCCTTCCACCATCATGATATTTTTACTGGTTGCGGCAATGATGAATTCCAAATCACTTTGAGCCAGTTGTGAACGCGTTGGATTGATGATAAACTGACCATCAACTCTTCCTACACGCACTTCAGAAATTATCTCCTGAATGGGGATATCAGAAACAGCCAATGCTGCCGATGCTGCCAGGCAAGCAAGCGCATCCGGCATAACCTGATCATCTGAAGAGATCAACGATACCAGAACCTGAACATCGCACAAATAATCTTCCGGAAACAATGGACGCAATGCTCTGTCAATCAGTCTGGATGTTAGAATTTCATAATCATTAAGGCGAGCTTCCCTTTTGAAGAATGATCCGGGGATTCTACCTGCTGACGCAAATTTTTCCTGATAATCTACCGATAAAGGAAAAAAGCTTTGACCGGATTTTGGTTCCTTATTGGCTACAACTGTAGCGAGAATAACACAGTTTCCTTGCTTGACAGTAACGGCGCCATCTGCCTGACGGGCAAGCTTGCCGCTTTCAATTGTTACGATTCGTCCTCCTCCAAGATCGAAGGAGACTGATTTGGGTTCTAGAAATGACATATAATGTGATTTTGCCGGTCTGATAGACGGCGGTTAAAAGTAGCAGTCATAAAGAACAATTCCCAACAGCGAAAAACAGTTGGGAATCATTCAGAAGATTTGCATGATTATTGATTATTTACGTAATCCTAATTTTTCAATCAGGGATCTGTATCCGCTCAAATCGTGTTTACTGAGGTAGGTCAATAAGCGTTTGCGTTTACCCACCATTTTCATCAATCCTCTCTGAGAAGAAAAATCTTTTTTATTCCCTTTGATGTGACCGGAAATGTGGTTGATACGCTCTGTAAGTAGAGCTACTTGCCCTTCAATAGAGCCGGTGTTTGTAGATTTACCGCCATATGTAGTGAAGATGGTGGCTTTCTTTTCGTTTGTTAAATAAGACATCTTTTAATTGTTTTTAAAACACTGTGTTTTAATTTCTCTTTTTTTCGAGTGCAAATGTAGTACATTTTTGTCGAATTCGAGATAAATCAGTAATTTATATTATTTCTTTGATATGGAATGGATTAGCTGTTTTTAGTGAAGGAATTTTCCCATTTTTGCAGAATGGAACCCCGTTTCGCCATTGTGGGCTGTGGCCGTATCGCCCATAGGCATGCCGAGCAAATTGTAAAAGTTGGTCATTTAAAGGCCGTATGCGACATCGATTTTGATAAAGCTTCTGCACTGGGTTCTCAATACCATACCAAAGCTTATTCCTCTTTAGGAGATTTATTGCATAACGAAACAGACATTGATTTTGTAACCATATGCACTCCCAACGGTCTACATGCCAATCATGCCATTGAAGCAATGAACGCAGGCAAGCATGTGCTGTGCGAAAAGCCCCTGGCGATAAATGTTACAGACGCCAGAAGTATGGTAGAAGCAAGCCTATTACATAAAAGAAAACTTTTTGTGGTAAAACAGAACAGATACAATCCACCGGTTGTTCATGTGAAAAAACTCATCCAGGCTGGCAAACTGGGTAGAATTTTTTCCTTTCAAATGAATTGTTTTTGGAACAGACCTGAGGCCTATTATACCAATAGCTGGAAAGGATCCAGAGATCTCGATGGCGGTACATTATTTACTCAATTCAGTCATTTTATAGATCTTTTATATTGGCTATTGGGCGATGTTGAATCTGTAAAGTCAACCATAAAAAATCTTTCGCATCACTACATTGAAATTGAAGATACGGGTATGGTTATATTTGAAATGAAATCTGGCGCCATAGGATCCATGAATTATTCAGTAAACAGTTTTGAAAAAAATATGGAAGGCTCAATCACCATATTTGGAGAAAAAGGCACGGTAAAAATCGGAGGCCAGTATCTCAATACACTCGAATACCAGTGCATTGAAGGCGAAAATATGCAGACAAACTTCAGTACAAAATCTGCCAATGATTATGGATTTTATCAAGGAAGCATGAGCAATCATGACATTGTTTATACCGAATTGATGGAAGCATTAAAAAATCCGGAACATGATATTGCCAATGCTTATGACGGACTAAAAACGGTTGAGATTATTGAAATGATTTACCATTCTGCCGGCAGGACTTAATTTGTTTTAAATGAATCTCCCCGCCGCAAGCAGCGGGGTATCTTAGAATAATCTTAGCTGTTTTTGTTTGTGCAATATAACATATTCTTTTTCCTGACCTTGTTCTCTCACATACTCA
>VERM01000013.1 GCA_018882645.1 Ferruginibacter sp. | reverse complement strand
CTTCTCCGATTTTGCCGGGCGCCACTGTAACATACACATTTAAAGGAATTGGATTAAATGATGCCGGCACCAATCAACAATCCGCAGTTCTTAAGTTTTCCGGCGACAACAACCGTCTGAATGATACGCTTCTAAGCTCAATAATAACAGCAACATCTATTGGTTCTTATCCCATTTCGGAAAACTTTGAATCTCCATCAACGGTATTGCCATATGTTGAAACACTATCTGGTTCAAATCAATTGTGGTCACTACAAACAGGCAGCTACTCCAATCCTGTTCAGACACAACCATTACAACCCCGATCTCCGGGCAATCAGTTTTATCTTTTTAACAGCTATTCGGGCGCAACAGGCAGTGTCAGCAGATTATACAGCAACTGTATACAAATGCCTGAAATTACAAACCCCGCTACACCTCCTATCACTACCATCAGCTTTTGGACAAGCCATGATGATTTACTATCTTCCAATGAAGATAGCGTGTATCTTGTAGTTACAGCCGATAAGGGGCTTACATGGACAAGGGTGGCCGGTTTGGCAAGATATGATGCACTTCAGCCGACTCCGGTCTGGAAAGAAAGCATAGTCGATTTATCCGCATATAATGGACAAACCATTCAAATCGGTTTTGAGGGTGTAAGCAAAAATGGAAATTCAATTGGATTGGACGACATCAATCTCAATTTCGCCGGTCCTTTATCAGTTAAGTTATTGAATTTTACTGCGAGGAGAAACGGAAAAGCCAACAGCCTTCAGTGGACAGCAACAACGCAATTGCGCATGAAAGGATTCATTGTAGAACGCAGCACAGATGGAAAAAACTTTAAGTCTCTCGCCGAAATATCAGCTACGGAAAGCGCCGTTACTGCTCAATCTTACTCTTATGCAGATCTTTATCCGGAGAAGGGAACCAATTACTATAGGTTACGAATAGTTGAAAACAGCAGCTTCTACAAATACAGTCAAATCAGAAATATCAAGAATACGGGACTTGCCGAGTTAATTGTCACTCCTAACCCCGTTCCCTCATCAATGAAGCTGCTGATTGATGCGGAAAAAAATGAAAGAGCGATGTTGGTTCTAACAGACCTTGGTGGCAAAAAAATATTCACAAGAACAATCAATGTGGTTGCCGGAAGCAATGTTATAGAAATTCCAATGAACCAGGTGTCAAGAGGGTCTTATATTCTATCTATTCAATTAGAATCTGAAACTATTAACACGAAAATCAACAAGCTTTAATATTTTTCTTTTACCGTCAGGGCGCCTTATTTTTTCGGCGCCCTTATTTTATCATAAATTTTTTTATGTGGAGATTAGCGATTTTTTACTTTTTCTTTCTTTTGAATTCAAATATTGCATTTGGACAATCAGTAACACCTGTTTCTGATTCAAATAGGAAAGCATCAAAATCATTATTAATCACTGAGAAAGATACAAAAGGGGTTTTCTATTTAAAAAAAAACGGAAGGTTAACCATTAAACTGGGGGAGAATCCGAGCACCGGTGCATCGTGGCAATTCATCAAATCAATAGACTCTATTTTATTTTCTAAAAAAAATACTTCTTTCAAAACAGATCCAAATAGAGTACCAAACACACCTGGTGTTGGTGGTACAAGGTTTTGGATTTACAAGGCTGTAAAATCGGGAACGAACACGGTTGTTATGCATTACGGAAGACACGGTCAAGGTGTTCCATGGAAGGCTGTTTCTTTCACAATAAAAATCGTTGATAAATAAATTTGCAAAAAAACCTGTTAAAATAGTAGCCAGATGAAAACAGCCTATATTATCCGTCACGCAAAAAGCAGCTGGGATAATTACGATATTACCGATTTTGAAAGGCCTTTAAATGAAAGAGGCAAACGGGATGCGCCTGTAATGGCAAAGAGAATTTTGGATCGCAACTGTACTATTGATTTATTTGTAAGTAGCTCTGCTGTAAGAGCTAAAGAAACCTGCAAATTTTTTTCTGCTGCTTATGGTGTTGAGAATAAAAAAATAATTTTTTTAGATCGGTTGTACCATGCTTCTCCCGAAACAATAGAAAAAGTTATTGGTTCGGTTGATAATAAACACAACAACGTTGCTGTCTTTACTCACAATCCGGGAGTCACCGAATATGTGAATAC
This sequence comes from Ferruginibacter sp., assembly GCA_018882645.1. GTDB lineage: Bacteria > Bacteroidota > Bacteroidia > Chitinophagales > Chitinophagaceae > Ferruginibacter. The sequence goes on along the minus strand of VERM01000013.1, from coordinate 11,196 downwards.
TCTCATTCCGGATCTAACAATTGACAATATGCCTACCTGTGGGGTTTTTTGCATTGAAGCAGATATTGAAGCATGGGACAAATTTGCAGGAGCAAATAAACGATTTGTTTTCTTCGATTATCCCAGACTGAACCAAAGCAATCCTTTGGCATAAGTTAAGATAACTATCTATGCTGTTTTCTGTTCGCCAGGTAAACTCCGCTAAATATAAAAATGGCTGCAATGATTTTATAGATTTCTATTTCCTCATTTAAAAATATAACTGCAATGATGGTGGCAAATGCGGGTTGCGAATAAATGTACGCTCCGGCAACCGAAGCGCCAAGTTTTTTGATTCCGTAAATATTAAAAAGATATGCCAAAAAAGTTCCGCAAAAAACAACGAGCAACAACAATATCCATGATGTTGTAGTAAACTGATCCCATGCCGTTGTTTTGAATTCAGTCCAGCAAAAAGGCATTGCCAATACAAGTCCCATTGTAAATATTATTTTAATCACATCAACAGGTCTGTATCGCTCCATCAGTGGTTTGACAAGAATAAAATAAATCGTGTATGAAATTGCGTTTATGATGATAAGAAAATCACCCAAAACCATATTCGTTGAATCTCCGGATTGAGCCTTTGATCCAATCAAAACTGCCGCACCAACAAATCCTAAACCCAAACCTAGCATTTTATTGGAAGAGAGTTTTTCTTTCAGTATCCAGGCTGCAATAATGGATATTAAAATAGGTGTAATAAGCATTAACAAACCGGCGTGAATAGAAAATGTAAGCGACAATCCCTTTATAAATAACAGCTGGTTGATTACAATGCCCGTAACTGCACAAAGCACGAATCGCAAAAAGTCTTTCTTTTTTATTTTCAATGCTCTATTTCGAAAAAGCCCTACAACCCATAATAGCAAAGCGGTTACACCAATTCGGATTAAATTAAGACCAAAAGCCTTAACAAGCCCGTTGTCTATCAGATATTTAGCTGCAGATAAATTGATTCCAAAAAAAAGATTTGTTCCTAAAAGAGCCAGATGCGGAAGTATGTTTTTTTTCAAATTATATTTTTATCTTCTACTTATAATTTTAAGCTTGCAATTTAACCATTCTCTTTCCAACAAGGCTCAGCCTAAAAAAGCCATAATAAAAAACCGTCCTTAGAAAAAGACGGTGATAATACTTAACTAACCCAAAACAAAAATTTTTAACCCGCGGCAAGAGATATTATTTAAGCCTGTGGTTCTTTTATTTTTTCTCTGATTTTTGCTTCTATTTCATTCGCCATTTCAGGGTTGTCAATAAGAAGCTGTTTTACAGACTCTCTTCCCTGTCCGAGCTTATCGTTATTATAGCTGAACCAGCTGCCGCTTTTTTGTACAATACCTAACTCCACTCCCATATCGATGATTTCTCCGACTTTTGATATCCCTTCACCATAGATGATGTCAAACTCTGCCTGACGGAAAGGAGGAGCCACTTTATTTTTAACCACTTTTACTTTTACATGATTTCCTACGGCTTCATCGCCGTCTTTTATTTGTGCCATTCGCCTTATATCCAAACGAACGGAAGCATAAAACTTAAGCGCATTGCCTCCTGTCGTCGTTTCGGGATTGCCAAACATTACACCAATTTTTTCTCTGAGTTGATTGATGAAAATGCAACAGCTGTTGGTTTTAGCAATGGTTGCCGTTAATTTTCTTAATGCCTGGCTCATCAATCTGGCATGTAGCCCCATTTTACTATCTCCCATCTCCCCTTCGAGTTCTCCTTTAGGCACCAGCGCTGCCACCGAATCAATCACAACCACATCCAATGCTCCAGAAAGAATAAGGCGGTCTGCTATTTCCAAAGCCTGCTCTCCGTAATCAGGTTGAGATATCAGCAGATTGTCTATATCCACTCCAAGCTTTTGCGCATATACGCTATCAAAAGCGTGTTCCGCATCTATAAAAGCACAGATGCCTCCCTTCTTTTGCGCCTCCGCTATTATATGTGTAGCCAGTGTGGTTTTTCCCGAAGATTCCGGTCCGTAAATTTCCACAATTCGCCCCTTAGGCAATCCTCCAATTCCCAGTGCTACATCCAAACCGATTGATCCGGTAGAAATAACGCCCTGTTCAATTTGGGTTTTTTCGTTCATCATCATTACGGAACCCTTTCCAAAATCTTTATCGATTTTGTCAATAGTTAATTTCAGCGCTTTAAGTTTTTCTGTGTTGCTCATGTTTTTTGTTTTAAGTGGTGTATCTAAATGCTGTGTAAATGTAGAATCGAACACAAAGATAGAGGAATATTTTTATAAACACTAATTATTTTAGCAAAATTTGCTAAGTTTTTTATACTTCTGATTGGAAGAAAAATACATGGAAATCAAGAGGAATTAACTTTGGACTATGATTTGAATGGTTTGCTTCATGGATATTCTACATTGAATACGGGATTCCTTTTCACTTATTTCAGCAGCGTTTTCAGCACCGCATCGTTGACCTTTACCGGATATTTTTTTCTGAGTTCAGCAAGCCACTCTTTTTCCAACAACACCTGATAGTCATTGATTGCCATTCCTTTTGCATCTTCAAAATTTCTTATTTCACCTCCTTTATAAACTTTTATGTACTTGTACAATGTGAAAGTACCGTCTCCATTGTTGATCACAGGCGAAATGCCACCAACAACCGGCTTAATACTTGTTCCTTGTTCGATTTGTGTAAGCTCATATCTCCCACTGTCGGCCTGTAGTTCTCCCTGTCTGCTTTCTAAAAGGCCCCTCCAATCCGCGCCTGATTTAAGACGCTCAGCGGCATCCTTTGCTGCAGCCTCTGATGTGGCATTGACGACAATCATATCCGCGCTCGACATCCAGATATATTTTTCTTTATTGGCCTCATAATGTTTTCTTAACCCCGCAGTATCCTCGGTGGCTCTTCCCCATACTTTTTTTTCCATTATTTCAAAAAGCATATTTCCCTCCTTGAATTCCTGCAACTGGTACACAAACTCGGGACTGTATTCTTCCAAATGTTTACGGTAATATTCAACAGCAGTCATCGCCTGAAATTTTTTCCAAAGGAAAGAATTAGACTCGTTTTTATGATTGGGATCTGAAAAATAATTGTTTATAAAATTGAGCCATTCTTCACCCTTGACGGATTCTTTTTTAAACTGAATGATTGATTTTTTGCTGATCAAGAATCGCTCCGTTCCCGCCGAAAGATTGCTTTTAACAGAATCCGCGTATCTGAATAAATCTGTTTCTTTAATACCTTTTACAATTTTAAGTCCTGTTTTAAGTAATACAGTTGCAGCGAATTTATCTTTACTCAGTTGAACGCGTGTATCCTGTAAAATTTTCTCTTTTAAAAAACTTTCAAATGATTCCTCTTTTTTATCAGATGGCGTTGGCGTAACATCAAGGCGCTTAACAATATGTATACCAAATGAAGTAAAGAAAGGAACAGTGATTTCGTTGTTTTTTTTGAGCTGAAATACTTGTTGTTCGAATACCGGATCATAAACGCCAGTCCCGAAGGGAGCCAATTCTCCCCCATTCATAAAAGTCAACTTATCCTCGCTGTATTCAGCCGCGAGAGAAGAAAAGTCTTCCCCTTTTTTAAGAGTGCTGTAAACAGAATCTGCCAGCGATTGAACCTCACTTATCTTTTTTTTATCAGCATTGGGAGGAATAGAAAATAATATCTGGGCGACCTTCCATTTCCCTGCATTCTTACGTATGTCAACCACCTTAAACAGGTGCCAGCCTTTTCGGGTACGAAAAGGCTCGGAAACATCACCATCCCTTAAATCATAAACAATGTTTTCGTATATATATGGTAAAGTGAAAGCCGTCACATATCCAAGATCGGCATATTTAATTATGGGATTCGGAACAATCTCATCATATTTATCATTAGCGGTTTTCAGTCGGGAAAGTAATTCTTTTGTAAGCTGAAAAGCATTCATTGTGTCTTTAGGTGAAGCAGGTTCATTTACGGGAGTAAAAAAATGTAACACATGTAAATCCTTCTGGCTCCTTTCAAATGCCTGATCCTGCAGCATTTTCATTGATGCGGTGTCTTCCAAATAACCGCCTTCTATTTGTTGCCTGAAACCATCTATATCCGCTTTCATTTGTTCAGATGTGTCCATGCGCAACTCCTCTGCTGCTTTAACCTTTAGTTTGAAATTCGTAAACAGTTCCACATAGTCTCTAATCGATTTTTCCTTATCGGTAACCCTGGTGTTGTTTTTGTTGTATGCCCGAAGGAATTCATCTTTTTTTACAACGCTTTTTCCGTAAGAAATCAATACCTGAGAATAAGCATTGGTATTGATTGATAAGATCAGCAGAAAAAAGACAGTTTTTTTCATCGGGTTATGGTCATTTTTGATTGGGTTCTATCCTTTTTTTTCATTCCATTTTGTCTGCAAGAAATCATCAAGTTGTTGCCAGCTGAGCTTTTTACCTACGATTCTTTTATCTTTATCCAGCAGGAAAAGCGTTGGTGTAGATATGACATCATATAACTGTCTGAAACCGGGTCTGCCGGAATCGGTGATGCTTTTTTCCTGTTCTTTGGTTTGATACACATGTGTCCATGCTCCAATTTTGTGTTCTTTGATATAGTTGACCCATTCCGTTTTTTTATCCGGCTCAGTTAATACTGCATAAATTTTTACATTTCTTTTTTTCCATGAAGCCTGATAAATGGAATCAATTCGAGGGATTTCTTCTTTACAATGTCCGCATGTGGGATCCCAGAAAACCACAAGAGTGTAATCGCCGGCAACGGAATATAACTCTTTGGTTTTCCCGGTGGAGTCCATCATCTCGAGATTAGCGGCCGTTGCACCAATCAGGTTGCTCATTTGCATATAAGCTCTTCTGGAAATGGTTTCCATTTGTTTTTCATTGAGCCAGCTACTGATACCCTTACTGTGGTATTTTTCAAAAAGGTGAACGAAGACGGCATCAAGTCCCATGATTTTGGGATTCAAATATTCGTCTGTAACCCAATTGAGTAAAAATTTAAACATCTCCGGACATGTTCTGGCCAGTAGAAGTTTGTAATCAATATCCTGGATCAAACTATCCGGAATCTGAGGAAGAATATCTCTGTAATATTGCTCCAGTTTGGGCATAAAAAACGGGGTGCGAATGATTCGTTCATCCATAAACGTTACCCCGTCCCAGTAATGCTTTTTATAATAGTGATAATTGTCGAGCGTGTCTTGTCTTGATTTGGCCTTTTTTATAGGTAACTCCGGTTCTTTCATTGCGTTTAACATGACAGCCATCATTGATTCAGGCTGATTTTTGATGATGTTTTCACGATATGCTGTAAGCTCTTTGTTGTACTGAAGATATTTTTCTTCGTGCAAAACTGAATCTGCTTTTGTGGATGAAGTGATATAAGCCATTTTTTCATTTTGCATCAGCGTTCCTTTTTCTCCGACAAACTTTTGGTATTCATAAAAAAGTTTGTTTTCCGGAGAGCCTATCACTTTCATGTTAATCAAATCAGCCGTATCGGCCTCAATAAGAATTTCCTGCTCTTTATCCAGAAAAAAGTCTGCGGTATGATTTTTTCCGGGAAACACCACCGTGTAGATTCCTCCAGGCAACCTTCTGTTTCCTTCAAAGATTGCAATGCCCTTTCCATTCACTGCCGCGGAATCTTCCACATTGAGTTTTTCTCCCATACGGTAGCATAAATACGCGATGCCTTCTTTAAAGTTTTTACTTTTCAGGGTAATCAAAAAAGAGGAGTCTTTTTTTGGAGAAAATACATTGGCAGTATGATTCTCCTTATTTTGAGTGGCGCGTGGTTTTTTTTGAGCAATGGCACACAAGCCGATAAGTGCAAGGGAAAACGAAAGTAAATATGCTTTTTTCATGGTTCAGAATGTCATCAAAAAATTTATTTAGCCTTTAATACAAACGCATGTAAAATTACAATTCATTGACAAAACAAGTTTCTTTATTAAAGGTTAATTTTGTGCTGTGAGAAAAAAACAAAAGAACAGGTTCATTCTTGAGCGCATTTCAATTACAGACTATGCTGCGGAAGGAAAAGCGCTGGTAAGGCATGATGGAAAGGTAATTTTTGTATCAGGAGCCGTACCCGGCGATGTTGTAGACATCCAGATATTCAAAAACAAAAAAGACTGGGCCGAAGGTCGGGTTGTTAGAATGATTCAACCGGCATCCGACAGGATTGCTCCCTTTTGCCGGCATTTTGGAATTTGCGGGGGTTGTAAATGGCAGATGTTGCCTTATCCAAAACAACTACAATACAAACAGCAGGAGGTTGCAGCTAATTTTACCCGAATCGGAAAATTGGAGATTCCTGAAATATTGCCCATCATAGGATCCGAAAAGACGGTAGCATACCGAAATAAGCTGGAATTTACCTTCAGCAACAAACGATTTTTGACCAATGATGAGATAAAAACAGACGGAATAGTGCCGCAACAAAATGCGCTGGGATATCATGTACCCAGAATTTTTGATAAAGTGATTGATATTTTTGAATGTCATCTGATGCATCCTCTCAACGATAATATCCGCAACACCATCAGAGATATTGCCATACAGCATCAGTTCTCATTTTATGATATCAAAGAACATACAGGATGGTTGCGCAACATCATCATTCGATATTGTACCACAGGAGAATTGATGGTGAATGTTTGTTTGAATTACGAGGATGAAAACAATCGGAATCTTTTGCTCAATCATTTGCTTGAACAGGTTCCCACAATCACAACATTGTTATATACTATCAATCCCAAATGGAACGACAGTATTTATGATCTTACGCCTCAGGTATATTATGGCAAAGGATTTGTAATCGAAAAGCTTGAGGACTTTCAGTTTATTATCAGTCCAAAATCATTTTTTCAGACCAACACCAAACAGGCCGAAAAATTGTATAGAGTTACGAGGGAGTTTGCCGGTTTAACAGGAAATGAGGTGGTGTATGATTTGTATTGCGGAACCGGAAGTATAGGAATTTTTCTGAGTACTCATGCAAAGAAGATTATTGGCGTTGAAGTAGTGGAAGATGCGATTGAAGATGCCAAGAAAAACGCCTTGTTGAATGATATCCATCATGCCCATTTCTTTGCCGGAGATGTCATTAAGGTATGCAATGACGAGTTTTTCCACGTGAATGGAAAGCCGGATGTGGTTATCACTGATCCTCCAAGGGCGGGGATGCATGAAAAACTGGTGATCAAATTGCTTGAAATGGAAGCTCCAAAAATTGTTTATGTGAGCTGCAATACAGCCACACAGGCAAGAGACCTGGCTTTGCTTTCAGAAAAATACCGCATCGAAAAAATTCAACCGGTGGATATGTTTCCGCATACCCATCATATAGAATGTGTGGTGTTATTGGTTTTAAAAAATTAATGATTAAGACATAACTTTACCCAATGGAATTCCGAAACCGTTTTCAGCAGACCTCTCCTATAGTACTCAATCTTATCATAATCAATGTGTTGGTTTTTTTTGCACAAGCTGCTTTCGGAGGCCTTGAACAAGACAATCGAGTTAATGATTGGTTCGCATTACACCACTACAAATCTGACGAATACCGTCCACACCAAATCATCACACACATCTTCATGCATGGCAGTTTTTTTCATCTGCTATTTAATATGCTTGGATTATGGATGTTTGGAAATGTGCTGGAAAAAGTGTGGGGATCGAAGCGGTTTTTACTCTTTTTTCTGATATGCGGATTTGTCGCAGGCCTCACGCAGATGGTAAATTATGTGGTAGACTTTCATCAGATTGATATTCTAACCCTCAATGAAAGTGATATGGTTCAATATCAAACCATGATGCGTTTGAATTGTACCATTGGGGCATCCGGCGCGGTTATGGGAATCTTAGCTGCTTTTGGGTATTTGTTTCCCAACACACAATTGTTCATTATGCCCATACCCTTTCCTGTTAAAGCGAAATGGGCCATCATCGGTATTATAGCGCTTGATATCTTCGGTGGCGTTTACAATACGGCAAATGATAATGTAGCACATTTTGCTCATGTTGGCGGGGCTTTGGCGGGATTTTTATTGGTTTTATATTGGAACAAAACAAACAAAAAAACGTTTTATTAGTCTTCAATTCTTATTATTCAACAGATGGGAGAGTCTGAAAGATATCTGGAATACAAGCATCATAGAAAAAAGAGGCGATACGCTCTTGGTAGCGACAACAATGCAATAGTTGCACTTTTTGCTGTCAACATCTTTTTTTTTCTTTTACTCTTGCTGATTCAGGTAGGTTATTATTTTGGCCGGCAATCTGCCGAAATGTTTAATCAGCAAATTGTAGACTGGTTTTCATTGCCATCCTCCGTCAAACTTCTGTTACAACGGCCATGGACGCTGCTTTCGTATATGTTTTGTGATACCGGTTCGGGGTTGATGAGATTGATAGGAAATATGCTCTGGCTTTGGTCTTTCGGATATATCTTACAAATAACAGCAGGAAACGATAAAGTTGTTCCGGTTTATATATACGGCGGTCTCCTCGGCGGTATTTTTTTTATTGTTTCAAATTCTCTTTCTCTATCCGAAACAACATTAAGTCATCCACAATTCATTGGGGCAAATGCATCAGTAATGGCTATTGCAACAGCCACGACTACTTTATATCCTAACCACAGAATTTTTACGCATATAAGAAACGGATTTCCATTATGGGTTCTTTTTTTACTGTATGCTATAGTTGATTTTATGGGCACCTCGGCCAGCGCTGTTCATTACTTTACACATCTGGGGGGTGGTTTGGGTGGATTTTTATTTGCACTATTTTTAAAACGGGGATTCGATGGAAGCGTTTGGATGAATTCCGCCTATAATCGATTCATCCATATATTTACACCGACACCAAAAACTACAAATAAGTCTACCAAAGATGAAATTTTTTATGTGGTAGGAAACAACAAGCCCTATACCAAGCAATCCCGCATTACACAAAAACGGATTGATGATTTGCTCGATAAAATAAACGAAAAAGGATACGAAGGCTTAACTGAAGAAGAAAAAACATTTCTGAAAAAAGCTTCCGAGCAGGACAATTATTGAAAAATCAAAAATCTTAATGCCATATGGTAAAAAAATGGGCACGAAAATTGGGTAAACGGTTTTTTATTGTTGCCAATATAATTGTTTCCTTGGTTTTTCTTATATCCATTTATGGTTCACGTATTCATAGCGGGTATTGGTATTTAGGCTTTTTCTCCACCGGCTCTTTTTTTATTCTCGTTGCTCTTTTGGGGTTTATGCTTCTTTGGCTATTAACAAAACCTCGTTACGCACTGATTGGGGTGCTCAGTATTGTTTTATGTTGGTCTCGCATCGGTCATTTATTTCAATTCCGGTTTTCAGGGGACTTTCAAATGAGTAAAAACGAAAAAGCTTTACGGGTAATGAGCTGGAATGTGAAACTTTTTAATTTAATAGACTACCGCACTGCACCTGATAAAAAATCCGAAATGATAAACTTTATCAATAAAATGGGGCCGGATATACTATGTGTTCAGGAAATGGCAGCCAGCGATAATATCCCAAAAGCTTACAATTATTTACCCGACATCATCAGCAAATTGGGTGGATACAATTTTAAGTATCATTACAACCCGGCTCATGATTTTGGGAATTCCCATCATTTTGGTTTGATGATTGTAAGCCGATATCCAATCATAAAAAGCGAAAGTATAAGCTGCAACAGAAAAAAATACAATTCAACCTTTCTGTTTGCAGATTTGGTAAAAGAAACCGACACCTTCCGGGTGTTCAACGTACACCTGGAGAGCCTTCGTTTCAACGATGAAACCCTGAGGTATCTGGAAGAGCTCTCTGTAGATAATAATTACATGGGAAATTCAAAAAATGTGTTTCAAAAAATGAAAACAGGGTTCATTGAGAGAAAAAAACAGAGCGATTTTTTAAAGAAACATATAGATGAAAGCCCTTATCCGGTAATAATTTGTGGCGACTTTAACGACGTTCCTAACAGTTACGCATACTATACAATTGGTAAAGAAATGAAAAATGCTTTTGCGGAAAAGGGAGTTGGTCTTGGAGCAACATTTAATGCGATATCACCGACATTAAGAATCGACAATATTTTTTGTAATCCGTCTTTTGATGTCTTACAATACGACAGGTTTAAAACCGATTTAAGTGATCACTTTCCGATTATTGCTGACTTATCTTTCATTAAAAAAACAGATTAAGCACTATCTGGTAAATTATTTTTTAACCAATTATCTTTGTTGTGGATGGTTTACAACATCTTGATTTAAATTTTTTTAAGAATGACCCTGCATATATACAACTCATACAGTAGAAAAAAAGAAGCTTTTGTGCCGGTAACACCAGGCCATGTGGGAATGTATGTATGCGGCCCAACCGTAAGCGGAGAGAGCCACCTAGGACACGCTCGACCCTATATTACTTTTGATGTAGTATATCGATACCTAACTTATAAAAAATATAAAGTCCGATATGTCAGAAACATCACGGATGCCGGACATTTTGAAGAAGAAGGCAGAGAAGCCGAAGATAAAGTGAGCTCAAAGGCGCTGCTGGAAAAGCTGGAGCCAATGGAGCTGGTGCAGAAATATACCAATCTCTTTCATTGGGCTATGAAGCAATTCAACTGCGTTGAACCCAGTATAGAACCTACTGCTACCGGCCATATTGTGGAGCAGATCAACATGATTGAAGAAATTATTCGCCAGGGATATGCGTATGAGAAAAATGGCTCTGTTTATTTTGATGTGAAAAAATATGCGGCTTCTCACGATTACGGCAAATTAAGCGGACGAATATTAGAGGATTTGCTGGATGCAGAGTCGAGAGAAAATCCGGTTCGTGAACTGGATGGGCAGCAGGAAAAACGAGATGTTGCCGACTTTGCATTATGGAAAGCAGCGCCGCCCGAACACATCATGCGCTGGAAAAGCCCATGGGGAGAGGGGTTCCCTGGTTGGCACATCGAGTGCTCTGCAATGGCCACCAAATACCTTGGCGCCACTTTCGATATTCATGGCGGTGGAATGGATTTGCTGTTCCCTCATCATGAAAGCGAGATTGCACAAAGCACCATCTGTAATCATGCCAAGCCGGTCAACTACTGGATGCACAATAATATGATAACCATCAATGGGAGAAAGA
>VERM01000273.1 GCA_018882645.1 Ferruginibacter sp. | reverse complement strand
CATTATGCCCCCCCGCTTCAAAACCCTCTGCCACTACTGCATCACAACCCGCCTCCTGTGCTTTGACAGCAAATTTACTGCTGCTAACCACATGCAAGACTTTAATACCATGATCCTTCAAACGTTGTGTGTATGTCTTAGGATTGCCGGCAGAAGTAAAAACGACAGGAATTTTTTCATCAATAACGGTTTGAATATGTGATTCAATATCCGGATACAGCATAGGTATATTTACACCAAAAGGCCTGCTTGTGGCCTGCTTGCATTTCAAAATATGCTCCTTCAAAACATGGGGATACATGCTGCCACTGCCAATCAATCCGAGACCACCGGCATTACTAACGGCACTGGCTAAACGCCAACCGCTGGCCCAAATCATTCCGCCCTGAATAATAGGCAAGTCGATACCTAATAACTGTGTGATGCTATTTTTCATCAGACAAATGTATGAAAGGTCTGCCTAAAGATGATTAAGGAGCCTTGCCACCGCCCCCTAAGTCAATAGCAGTGTTATCGCCGATATTGAGATTACGGCTCACACCCTTAACCTCGGCATCGCTTCCAATCAGGGACGAGTTCAAAACAATTTCAAACAGATTGGAATAGGCTCCGATAATGGAATCTTTTATGATGGATTGCTCTATGGTGGTATTTTCGCCTATGGTCACATTTGGACCAATTACAGAGTTCTTGATCAGACAACCTTCACCAATATAAACAGGAGGAATAATGATAGTATTTTGAAATGCATGTTGCTCGGGTACACGACCACCGAATTTCTTAAGCAAGATCGAATTGGATTCGAGCAGTGTTTCTTTTTTACCACAATCAAACCAATTGGACACTTTAAATGCATAAAATTTAGCTCCCTGCTGAATCATGCAGTCAATTGCCTCTGTAAGGCTAAATTCATCGTAGTCGACATTTGTGGAAATAAGTTTATTAAGGCAGGAATACAGAAATTGGGTCTCTTTTATTTTATAAATTCCCACCAAGGCCATGTTGCTTTTGGGTATAGCAGGCTTTTCAACCACACGAATGATCGAATTGTCTTCTTCAATTTCTGCAACCCCAAAATTCCGGGGATCATCTACTTTTTTCACACCCAACATGGAATAAGGACTTTCGATAACCTCCTTCACATCATATTCAGCAATTGTATCTCCCAGTACAATGATTACATCATCATCACCTACAATTTCTTTGGTAAGCTCAACCGCATAGCCCGTGCCATGCCTGTCTGCCTGGGTAACAAAATGGCATTTCAGATCAGGATAATGAGACTCAATATAGTCCTGTATCTTATCACCAAGATAACCGATAATGAAAATATATTCGTTAATCCCACCCTCTTTCAATTGATCCAGAATCACACTCAGGATTGTTTTACCTGCAAGAGGAATCAATGCTTTTGGCTGAGTGTAGGTATGGGGTCGAAGTTTGGTACCGGCACCCGCTACTGGTATAATGGCTTTCATTTAGTGGTACTTCAATTGAGAAGTATAAAATTTTATTGAAAAATCGAATTGTAAATTTAAACCCTTTTGGGGCTTTGAGCTCATAAGTTCAGTTTTTTGTTGAATTATTGTGCATAAATTGAACAGAAGCCGAGAGAATAAAAAATGAGACTTATCTTCGCATACAAATTTTACTTATGGAAAGAGACAATGCCATTTTTGAATTGATTAACAAGGAGTTAGAAAGACAACGTCATGGAATTGAACTGATTGCAAGTGAAAATTTCACTAGCCTTCAGGTGATGCAAGCAATGGGTACATCATTGACAAATAAATATGCGGAGGGATATCCCGGAAGAAGATATTATGGAGGCTGTGAAGTTGTGGATCAAATAGAGCAGCTTGCGATTGACAGAATTAAAAAAGTTTTCAATTGTGAATATGCGAATGTGCAGCCTCATAGTGGCGCACAGGCCAATGCAGCACTGATGCTGGCTATTTTGCAACCTGGCGATAAAATACTGGGTTTGGATCTCAGTATGGGTGGACACCTCACTCATGGATCTCCTGTAAACTTCTCAGGGAAGTTTTATAAACCCTTCTTTTACGGCGTGAAAAAAGATACCGGTCTGATTGATTACGAAATGCTGGAGGAAACTGCCAGAAAAGAAAAACCGGTGCTGATTATTTGTGGGGCATCTGCTTACAGCAGAGACATAGATTATGCAAGAATCAGAAAAGTCGCCGACGAAATTGGCGCTTTTGTCTGGTGCGATATGGCACACACCGCAGGCCTTATTGCAAAAGGACTTTTATCATCCCCATTCGATCATTGTCATTTTGTAACCAGTACCACTCATAAAACTCTTCGCGGCCCAAGAGGTGGCATCATCCTGATGAAAAAAGATTTCGAAAATCCATTCGGCTTAAAAGACCCCAAAGGAAATACGAGAATGATGAGCAATTTGCTGGATATGGCCGTATTTCCCGGAACACAGGGTGGACCGCTCGAACATGTGATTGCAGCAAAAGCCATAGCATTCGGAGAACTCCTTACAGATGAATTCACCGAATACATCAAACAGGTACAGAAAAATGCACAAGCCATGGCGAAGGCTTTTACAGATAAAGGCTACTCCATTATCAGCGGTGGAACCGACAACCACCTGATGCTGATAGACCTGAGAAATAAAAATATAACCGGGAAAAAAGCTCAGGAAACGCTAGACAGAGCTCATATCACACTGAATAAAAATGCGGTACCCTTCGATGATAAAAGTCCATTCATCACCAGCGGCATCAGAGTGGGCGTGCCCGCGATAACCACTCGTGGAATGAAGGAACGTGATATGCAAACGGTTGTTGATTTTATAGACAATATTTTGATGAATATCGATGATGAAAATACAATTGCCACTACAAAAGAAGAAGTGAAAGCTTTTATGACAAAATTTCCACTTTACCCAGAATTAGCTTAAGCTCCCCATTTACTTATTTCCTTTTGTAATACGATATCCAATTCTGAATTTGTACCACTTTTTTTGTTTTATTTTGTCATAACTTTAAAATCAAATACTTCAGCAC
>VERM01000272.1 GCA_018882645.1 Ferruginibacter sp. | reverse complement strand
GGTTAATAGCTGTCCCTCCATGAAGGGTCAAATTTGATTCTTTTGCTACCACACGCTTCATAGCTCCCGAGCCGATAGATTCATCCGGTTACTTGGCTGATTTTTAAAGCATCTCAATCAGGCAATAACTTACGAGGGAGGTATCTATGCAAATAACCGTTCCTATTCGTGTGTATTGAATGATATTTCAGATTTAATACAAAGTAGGTGGCTTTTCACTTTCAGAATCTTTTGACTCAGTCGTTGAACTGGAATTTTCATTTTCCGAATCTTTTGGCTTTGAAGCTGGTATATTATTTGCTAACATAGTTTTCCTTAATTTATATATCGCTATAATTGTACCCACTTGACCTATAAGCATAACAGCCATAGAAATAATGAAATGTAAATTGCCCTTTTTTGGCTTGGGATTTCCATCTGGTATTTCCGGCTGAGGCATGTCCGGTGCGTTTTTCAAAATTTCTTGAAACGCTTTGTTGTTATCGATTTTATTCATTTTATATATTTTTTGAATTATGCTATCCCCTATCCCGCTGATTAAATATTCATGTAGGGGGCTTTCACATGCGTATGATTTTTATTTTTTTGGATGAAAAAATTACATAACCATATTCACCAATAATTGTGTATTCGACTGATCCTACAATTTTTTTAGTTTCTGAAAAGGTCCAATCAAATTTCATCTGCTCGAGTATTTCTGCTTCAAATGCATTTCCCTCACCAAACTGTCTCATACAAGCTCTGAGCATACCGGAATATTTCTCGGTCATCAAAATTTGAGTTTTTTGCTTATAATAATTGGCGTTATACTTAGCTTTCTCAAGCTTAGCATGGTACAAAGAGCAACAACCTTTTATAGGTTCACCTGTAATCAACCGGTCACAATATTTACAGTATTTCAGCATTTGTAATTGAATTTTAAAAGTTGGCTAAGTATTTATCTCATGTCATCCGGTTTTGAATGATGGTCAAAAAAATCATCCAGTGATTGTTTCAAAATAAACTTTCGTTTACCCACTTTGGAAACAACCAGCAGTTTGTTTTTCAAGAGTGACGCCATCTGGGTGGTTTTGTAATTGAACAGCTTTTTTACCTCTTCCAGAGGAAGCCATTTGTCATAAATTGCTTTCATTTAAATTTGGTTTAGGGTTTAACATATAGTTGCACCATCAAATTTATTTTTTATTAAAAAAATGCCGTTAAGCGAAATTCTACGAAAACAGAAGAATGGTTTTTGGGGCATTATGAAATGATAATAGTTTCTTCTACTATACATTAATAAATTTCACTATACATTATATTTATTTTCGTTCGCTGTTTGCGTTTCGCGAACAAAATAGTATCTTTGAAGTATGAAAACACATAATGGTATGAGGCCACAGGATATAGTCATCCTGCTCAAAATTCTGGCTAATCATAAAAAAGATTGGCAATACCGCGATTTGGCTAATGAATTAGTCATCAGTATATCGGAAGTGTCAGAATCCCTCAATCGCAGTCACATTGCCGGATTGATTGACGAGAGCAAACGACGGGTGCATCGCGAATCTTTACTTGAATTTATTCAGCATGGCTTGCATTATGTATTTCCTCAGGTTCCCGGTACATTTGTAACAGGAATCCCAACAGGTCATTCTCATCCTTTCTTTAAAGATCGAATTACCGCAGAATTGGAGTATGTTTGGCCGCATGATCAGGGAACTGCCCGAGGACTGTCTATCGCACCGCTATACAAGGGTGCGCCAGTAGCCGTTGGAAAAGATAAACAGCTTTATAAATGGCTGGCCTGTATCGATGTTATTCGAGTAGGACGTGCCCGTGAAAAAAAATTAGCAGTGAAGGAACTTGAAAAAGAATTAATGGTATGAGTCACCATCAAAACATTACAAGAATAAAAGCAGTTTGCGAAGCGTTGGGTGAAATGGCCGGTTCGGTTCTTTTTGTCGGCGGCGCCACTGTTTCATTATACACAGACAGACCTGCCGGCGAAGTAAGGCCAACAGATGATGTTGACATACTGGTAGAGTTGCTTCATTATTCGGGTTATGCAGCTATCGAAGAACAATTACGAAAAAAAGGGTTTATTAATGATCAGGATTCCGGAATAATTTGCCGCTTCAAAATTCAGGGTATCATAGTAGATGTGATGCCAACAAGCGGCTCCGTGCTAGGTTTTACTAACAGATGGTATGAGGAGGGATTCAGAAATCCAATAGAAAAGCAATTGATTGATGCCCTCAGCATTAAAATATTAGAACCTGTATATTTTTTAGCTTCTAAAATGGAAGCATTTAAGGGCAGAGGTGGTGGAGATGGTCGTTCCAGCTCCGACTTTGAGGATATCGTGTATGTGTTGAATAATAGAAATGTCATTTGGGATGAAATACAAGAATCCCCTACCCACCTTAGATCATATCTAAAAAAAGAGTTTCAGAAAATTTCTGAGGCAGATGTTTTGTATGAATGGGTGAGTGCAAATCTGGAATACACGGAACAAAAAAGAGCAGATTTTATCGTTGGAGGAATTGAAGCATTGATCGGCTCAAATTGATCCGGCAACACGATCTCCCAAATATTTTTTTTCATACCATTTTCTCTCTACCTTTATCGTTAGTTCTTGAACATTCAGTAAGCAATTCCATAGATAATGTGGAGGTTTTTCAAATGATTTTCACTTCGGAGAATAGCGATTTATTGAAAGTTTAGTTGTATCAATATATTTAGCTGAAGGAGCATTACTCCTAACGCGGTCACAACCACTTAAAAAGCTTGTTGGAAATCAATTGATTACAACAAGCTTTTTTTATGTTGCACAAACATTGTTAAAAACAATCCAATCATTTTAATGCGTTGTTTTGATTAGTATATTTAACAATGATTGAAACAGTCAGAAATCAATCTGTTTGTAAATTACAAAATCCTTACAGGCTTGAGGGGTGTTTTATTGAAAAATAGCTTGAAAAGATCAAGCCCCTTTCTCTCGTTCCCATTCATATGAAGCAATATGATACTCCCTACGCGAGGAGTCTGTCCCTTTGCCAACCATGCTT
>VERM01000271.1 GCA_018882645.1 Ferruginibacter sp. | reverse complement strand
TGCTTCATCCGCAAATAAATACAGTTTGTGCCGGATGATAATTTCTTTGAGCGTTTCCATTTCAGCAGCGCTATATAAATATCCTGTGGGATTATTCGGATTGCATACGACAATGGCTTTGGTTTTTGATGTGATGGCTTTTTCAAATTGCTCAATGGGAGGTAGTGCAAATCCGGTATCAATGGTACTTCCAATGGGAATTACTTTTACTCCGGCCTGAATCGCAAAGCCGTTGTAGTTTGCATAAAAGGGTTCCGGAATAATCACTTCATCACCTGGATCCAGACACGACATAAATCCAAATAAGATTGCCTCACTTCCTCCGGTGGTGATGATGATATCTTGATGAGTCACCTCAATATTGTTATTGGCATAGTACTTTACCAATTTTTTTCTGTAGCTTTCATTTCCCGCGCTATGGCTGTATTCCAAGACTTTGAAGTTGGCGTTTCGTACGGCATCCAGACAGGCCTCAGGTGTTTCAATGTCGGGCTGCCCGATATTCAAATGAAAAACCTGTATTCCCTTCTTCTTTGCTGCTTCGGCATATGGCACTAATTTCCTGATAGGAGATGCGGGCATTTGTATTCCGCGTTGGCTTATTGATAACATGGAGCAAAGATAAGGCGAGTTGTCAGTTTTCTTAATCTGGATGCTTATTTCTATTTAAAATTCAAACTTCGATTAAAGTTTTTACATTTGACAACCGGCAGAATAAGCCTTCAATTTTTACAAAAAATAATTTTGTGGATTGAATCTGATTATAATCACATCATAGCCAATGTCCATTTAAATGAAAATATTTAAAATAAATTTACTTATTTTTTGTTTTTCTGTAAACGCAACAGCTCAAATCAATACTATCGGAAGCTGGAATATTCTGAATATAAAATACAATCTGAATGAAAAATGGAGTGTTTTTTCAGAGGCTCAGTTGCGTTCATTGAAATTCTACAATAATTTTCATTACTATGAATACAAGGGCGGAGTGGATTTCAAACTGAATAAATATCTAAAATTGTCTCTGGGAGCCGGTAGTTATCAGACTTACAGAGAAGGAGGAGATTTTGTAAAGCCTAAGGCCAATGATGAACTGAGGATCTGGCCTCAGATTTTGCTGTTTCAATCTATAGGTAATTTTAAAATTGAACAACGATATCGTTCCGAATTTCGGTTTACCAGCAATGGCTTTAGAAACCGTTTTAGGTACAGACTGGGACTATCCCATCCATTAGGTAAGAAAAAAAATGGCGACAGCCCTTTTCAGTTCAGTGTGAGCAATGAAATATTTTTGACAAACAATGAACCCTATTTTGAAAGAAACAGATTTCTTTTGGCATTGAATTATAAGCCTTCCACAGCTTCCACTTTTCAATTGGGTTATATTCATCAACTCGACTATAAAATCAACGATGAGACAGGCAGACAGTTTTTTCAGATTGGATATTTTCTGGAGCTGTCCCGTAAGAACGTGAATCTTAACGTAGAAAATGACTTGAAGGAGATTGATTAATTTTTTTATCTTATCAAATTTTATTTGACAAATGTTTTTTAATCAGCACAAAATATTAAAATTTAATTTTATTACATTTGCTTATCTAATTAAATTGCTTTTTAAAAGCTATAATTCCATATTCTAGTCATGAAATGCCCATAAGGGTCTGCCTTGAATAATCATATCCGTTTGTAAGGAGCCTACCATGTGACAAAAATTAAAAACTATATAAACCATGAAACATAAATTCATCACTAATTTTATTTTTTTTTATTTGTTCAATTCCAGCTTCAATTCTTTTGGTCAAATTCGTCAGAATAGAGAGGTGTTTTCTTTTGAAAATAGATCTGAAAAAATAACGGATGCCATTGGCTGGAAATTAAATAATAAAACAGGCAACTGGATTGAAAATAAAAATGTTATTTATGATAATAATTGTAAATATTATTGGGTAAGTCATATCTATCAAAATTTCAAGTGGATTCAGTTTGCTTCTCTATTGTATAATGGCAAAAAATTTTATGTTCTAATTTGGGAGAGCCAAGGAGGAGAGTATAAATACCCTAATATACGTGAACAATGGGAGCAAGATTATAGAACTTACTTTTTTATTCTTGACTCTTCACAATACAATAAGTTAAGAGTACATGTCAATGTTAAAGAACAAACAGACATGAAGATTCAATCATAATAAAAGGGGAATATAACAGATAGTTATAAGAAACTTGATGGAGAATATTCTTATAATGATGAAAACCTTATAGTTACAATTATCAATACACTAAATAAAAATAATTACATAGAAGAATGCTTAGTTATTAATTCTCAAGAAGTTAATGGCAATTCAATTGTTCGGTTTAAATTGCCAGATGATTGTTATTCTTCAAATGACACTAAAGACTCTTATTTTGAAATAAATTTAGAAGAATTTAAAAAAATACTTTCACTATGAAGTGCGGATTATATTTAAAAATTTAATTAGAATCTAATCTGTAAGCTATGTAATTATATGAAGAAAAATCGCCTCAGGATTTTAACTTGAGGCGATTTTTATTTAATTCTATACTGTAATTTATTTTATTTAGACGGTTTAGTTTTTGCCTTTTTTGAAACTTTTTTTTCTTTTGCGGGCGGTGCTGTTTTTTCTGTTTTTAACTCTATTGTATTTTCAGCAGGAGCGGCAGGATCATCTGCTTTTACTACTTCGCCTTTTATTACAATAAATTTTTCATCGTAGTTTCCAGCAAACTTAACTCTAAGCGTTTTTACAAAAACACCCAAATTTTTAGCATTGTAGGTAGCTTTTATAAATCCGGTTTTCCCAGGATTGATAGGTTCTTTTGTAAAGTCGCCGATAGTGCACCCACAGGTCGGATTGGCTTGCTCAATAATCAATGGTTCACTACCAATGTTGGTTACTTCAAAAACAGCAGTTGTGGGGTTATCTTGCTTGACCTTATTCATTTCGATTGTATCCATTTTAAATTTTCCTACCTCGTCTGGTTTCTTTTTAGGGGCTGCCGGAGTTTCTTGGGCAAATAGTCCACAAGAGAGAAGCAAAGCGC
>VERM01000270.1 GCA_018882645.1 Ferruginibacter sp. | reverse complement strand
ATCGAATATTGGTAAATGAGCGACTGGGTTTGAGGAAATTATATCGATGTTCCCAAATACGGAGCGTGTGAGCTTTGATACCAGACAGGTTCTCAAGGTCTTTAATCGTAAATGAGTTCATGGCGTTGATTATATAACTATAATACAACAAAGAAGAAAAATTGTTCGAACCGACCCTGTTGAATAATTATTCGCTGAAAAATTCAGGTCGCTTGGGTAAGGTTTTGAACACTTTGAAAGTCAAATTGTTTTTAGGGAAAATGATTGTCCATGCCGTAAGAAAAACGATCATGATATCGACATAAAAAGAAGCGTTATCCTGATACCAAAGTTCGACCCTGGATTTGTAATCGAATATTTTATTATACGTTTCTCTATGATTTGAAGATCTTGATACAATAATTTCTTCATCTCTGAAAATAATCGAACCTATGCCTGTGATACCTGGTAAGGATAAATAGATTCTATTGCCTACTTCAGGTGTATATAAATTGAAGCTCACTTCCATTAGGGGTCTTGGCCCCACAATACTCATTTCTCCTTTAAAAACATTTACGAGTTGAGGCAACTCATTGATTTTGGTTTTTCTGAGAAAATTTCCGACAGAAGTAACTCTGGGATCCTTTCTCAAAGTAATTTCACCTGTACCCATATTGGGACTGTTTTTGAGCATTGTGGCAAATTTCCAGATGAAAAACGGTTTGCTTTTATGTCCAATTCTTTTTTGTAAATAAAATATCTCACGTTCTCCTGTCAGAGACAACAATACAATTGCAATTAACCAAATGGGTGATAAAATAATCAGCGCAAGGATAGCAATGAATAAATCGAATACTCTTTTACAAAATCGGTACATAAAGAATCCTTGTTCAAAAAAAATGCAATTTAACGGATTCTTTGAGTATTCATAGTTAAAACTCCATGAAGCTTAATTTCAGATGCAGTGAATTAAAAAACGGATTTTACACTGTCTACAACCCTTTCCATTTCTTCATTTGTAATATTTGTACTGCAGGGGATGCTTAGACAGTGTGTATAAATGTAATCGGATCGATTGTCTTTATGATAATACAAATCATCCCTGAACATTTTTAACTGATTCATAGGAATCCAAAACGGACGGCTTTGTAACTTTTGATCATTGAGTGCTTTAAGTATTTCCCTTTGACGAGATGTTTTTAAGGTAGGTAACCACCAATTGGAATTTACATCTTCAATCACTTTTTGAAATTCTATATCCCCAATTCCGGAGAGCGCTGATTTATAAAATCTGATGATTTCTTTTTTCCTTTCGATAAATGAAGGCAATTGTTCCATTTGTGCAACACCCATAGCTGCTGATACATTTACTAAGCGGTAGTTGTAACCGATTTCATCGTGAATGTATTCAAAAGAATCGCTTTTTGCCTGCGTGGTAAGATGTTTTGCTTTTTTAGCGAGGGCCTCATCATCGGTAACAATCATGCCTCCGCCGCCGGTGGTAATGATTTTATTTCCATTATAACTGAACGTGCCCATCAACCCAAAGCTTCCTGCATGTTTACCTTTGTAGTAACTGCCCAAAGCCTCCGTGCTGTCTTCAATTACGGTAAGATGATGCTTGTTGGCAATTTGCATCAAACGATCCATGTCGCAAATATTACCCAAAACGTGAACAGGCATAATCACAGGGATGCGCCTGCCGTCTTTTTTAAGACAACAAAATCCGTTTTTTTGTTCCGTCTCATTATGGAGAAAATCTTCCAGCAAATCAAGATCCATCTGCCAGGTATGTTCATCTGCGTCTATCAAGATAGGATCAGCTCCAACATAACGAATGACATTACAGGAGGCTACAAACGTTACATTCGGAGCAATGACATAATCATTTGGTCTTACATCTGAAAGAATGAGAGCGATGTGCAGCGCTGTGGTACCACTACTGGTGGCCACTGCATATTTCGTTCCGGCAAATGCTGCCGTCATCTTTTCAAACTGATCTACATAAGCTCCCACACTACTAACCCATCCGGTATCCAAACAGTCCTTAACATATTTCCATTCATTTCCGGCCATATTGGGCCCGCTCAATAAAACCATTTGCTCTTGTTTATAAATAAATCAATTCCCTAAAAAAGAGGCGTAAGGTATTAAATTTATACGTATTTAACGGATAATCGACAGATAAAAATTGAGGAATAAGTCAGGTATTTCTGAATTTAGAGGCGAAGGCATCGGTAACTATACCTGTTTTAAGCAATAAATAGATTTCTTTAACCCCATCAGGAACTTTTTTGGTAATGGTGTAACCCAACTCATTTTTAATTTTATCAAAATTCACACGGTAGTCTCTGGGATCCTCTTCCATTTCAATATAATTAATCTGCACATCGGGAACTACCTTACACACCTCATTTATGATCATTCCTTTGTTATAATTTTCTTCAGTTGTACCCACATTGTAGACGTTTGCACGAACTTTCTCTTCATTGCTCTCTAAAACCATTACAACAGATCTTGCCAAATCCTCCACATGACAATAGGGCCTCCAAAACTGGGCTCCCCAGATTTCCTGTTCACCATTAAGCGTGGCGTTACGAGTAAATTCATTTACGGTAAGATCAAAGCGAATACGAGGAGAAAAACCATATACAGTACTAAACCGTAAAGAGGTACTGCAGATGTTTGAGTTTTTTCTTTCTTCAAGTAAATACTTTTCAAACTTTACCTTCAATTCGGCATATAAAGAAACCGGACGGAGCTCAGAATTTTCATCTACGAATGAATTTGGATCAGGCATCTTTCCGTAGTTGCTGCAAGTACTGGCAAAAACAAAACGCTTTACATTTGATTTTTCAGCAGCCTCAAAAAGTGCAACACTTGATGTCCAGTTAATTTCTTTCGCTTCCTCACTATACAACTTACAGGCAGGGTCTCCAACAATTGCTGCCAAATGCACAACAGCATCAACGCCATTTAAAGCATGATTTACCTTTTGGGCATCTCTGATATCTCCCAAAAAGAATTCAAATCCAGGCTCCATCATCACGTCATATAAAGCCTCTCCTCCAAACTTGAGAC
>VERM01000269.1 GCA_018882645.1 Ferruginibacter sp. | reverse complement strand
CTCCAATGTTGTACCGGGCGGCGTTTGTATGATAGCATAAATCTGGCCTTGATCTTCGCTGGGGATGAATCCGGCAGGTAAAATTTTATTGATTCCGAAAATACTGAAAGCAAATATGATCAGCAACGCGTAAGTAATGATTCTGCGGTTTACTATCCTTGTAAGAAATCGTGTATACCTTCCCGTTACTCTTTCAAAAGTCCTGTTAAACCAATTTAAAAACATACTGACCGGCGTTTTCCGCTTAGGCTTTCCATGCGTATTCTTCAGCAGCATTGCACATAAAACAGGGGTAAGCGTAAGGGCAACAAAACCCGATATCACAATGGCACTGGCCATGGTAAGAGAAAATTGCCTGTATAACACACCAACAGGCCCCGTCATGAATGCCACAGGCACAAACACCGAAGTCATAACCAATGTAATGGCAATAATGGCTCCACTGATTTCTCTGACCACCTTCTTCACCGCAGCAAAAGCCGAAATGTTTTCTTCCGCCATCTTAACGTGAACCGCTTCTACTACCACAATGGCATCATCCACCACCACACCAATCGCCAATACCAAAGCGAATAAGGTAACCAGATTAATACTCAATCCAAAAAACTGCATCAACGTAAAAGCACCAATCAGCGATACCGGAACTGCCAATATAGGAATCAGTGTAGATCTCCAGTCTCCCAAAAATATAAATACAACAATTGCAACCAGAATGAAGGCTTCTATCAAAGTATGCAATACTTTGTCAATGGAGGCATCCACAAATTTTGATACATCATAATTAATTTCATAATCTACTCCGGGAGGAAAATCTTTTTTCAACTCCTGCAATTTTGCTTTTACTTGATCAATAACCTCGCTGGCATTACTGCCGGGATTTTGCTTTAACACAAGTGATGCAGAAGGATGGCCGTCTTTATTAGAGTAGATATCCACAAATTCACTTCCTATTTCAACCTTTCCAATATCTTTTAACTTCAAAACCTCGCCATCAGGATTGGCTTTAATCACAATATCCTCGTATTGTTCGGGCTTATTAAACCAGCCTTTGTAAGTAAATACATACTCCTGCGACTGCGCTGTTTTACCGGAACTGAGTCCCACCCTGCCGGGCCTGGCCAATACGCTTTGTTCGTCAATTGCTTTCAATACTTCATCCGCAGAAATGCTGTATGCCCTCATTCGCTCGGGATTCAACCATACACGAATGGCAAATGCACGACTTCCAATGGCCTGAGCAAAACCCATGCCTTTTATACGTTGAAGCTCAGGTAGGATATATGTATTGGCATAATTGAATAAAAACTTTTCATCTACATTATTGTCTTTCGTGTATAAATTCAAATACATCAACATGCTCGGTTGTAGCGGCGAAATAATCACACCCTCACGCTGAACCAGAGGAGGAAGATTTGTCATCACCTGATCCACTCTTGACTTAACCCTTACTGCTGCAAGCGTAGGATCTGTACCCGGTTCAAAAACAACATCGATAGTCGCTTCACTTGCACTGGTAGCATCAGAAAGCATATATTGCATACCCTGAACCCCATTGATGGCACGTTCCAATATGGTCAGTGTTGACTTTACCAATACATCCGCATTTGAACCCGGAAACTCAATAAAAATGCTCACCCTGGGAGGGGCTATTTCGGGAAACTGTGCAACCGGCGATGACTTTATGGCCAACAATCCTGTAAATACAATCAAAACGGATAATGCAATAGCCAGAACCGGCCTTTTGATAAATTTATTAAACATGATACAATTATTTTTTGATTACTGCACTATTCTGCATGCAATTGATTCAATTCAGACAGTTCCTTGTCAAAAGGAACAAAATCATATTTGATCTTCTCATTGTTTTTAACCTTTCCTAATCCTTCAGCCAAAATTTTATCTTTTGAACCAAGACCTGAAGCAACAATGTACAAGTGAGGCAACTCCTGAGCAATAGTGATTTCTTTTGATCTCAAAACATTGTTTTGATCAACGATGTAAACATATTTTTTGTCGAGCACATCGAAAGTTGATTTTTGAGGAATGAGAACAGCATTTTTTAATGCAACAGGCATCAGGATTTTTCCGGTTTCACCATGACGCAGTATTCCATTAGGGTTGGGAAATGTAGCCCTAAATGCAATATTGCCGGTTTCATTATTGAAATCAGCCTCGATGGTTTCTACAATACCGGGAAAATCAAACAACTCATTGTTTGCCATCTGCAGTTGAACTTTTTTTGCGCTGTCCGTTTTAGCCTTCTTGATATAATCAAGATACTCGGCCTCAGGCACATTGAAATATACCCACATTTTGCTATTATCAGAAAGTGTTGTGAGCAACTCTCCTTCATCAATTAGACTTCCCAGTCGTTTAAACAGATGATCCATAAACCCATCGAATGGAGCATGAATCTCTGTGAAACTCAAATGCGTCTGTGCTAAAGAAAGTTCTGCTTTAGCCTGATCCAACTTGGCTTTGGAAAGAGCAAGCTCATTGCGCGATACCACATTATTATCACTCAGACTTTTGGTGTTATTGTATTCTATCTGTGCAAAATTCATTTCAGCTCTTGCTTTCTCTACTTCCGCCTCATAAATAGCAGGCATGATTTTAAACATCAACTGTCCTTTTTTTACAAACTGCCCCTCATCCACATAAATATTTTGCAGATATCCTTTCTCCTGCGACCTCAATTCAATGTGACTGGCAGAATGAATCTGGGCCACATACTCTTTATATATGACCGTGTCTGTTTGAAGCGGACTGGTTACGATAAATTTTGACTCTTCCTCTTTTTCTTCGGATTTATGCTTACATGAAGAAAAAACAAATATGCTTGCAGCAATGGCAATAATGAAATTTCTTTTCATTAAAAAATGGATTAAGTGTATGAATATGCGATTGGGACGCTACTGATCGAATTCAGCGCAAAGAATTTGAAGTAATGGCACAACAGAATGATCCGAATGCAACATTGCCTTCAGTAATTGATGAAAGTTTAAACGAGATGAATTTTCCTGGATTGGTAGAGGATAAAATAAGGCACCTGACTTTGCCGGTGTAAAGCGTTGGTCAATTGTAAAT
>VERM01000268.1 GCA_018882645.1 Ferruginibacter sp. | reverse complement strand
TCTTACAATCCAACAAACCATATCAAAAAAAGATGAAGAAAAGCCTGATGCCGTAAAAAAAGCAGCCGATAAAAAAGATTTAACAAAAAACAACTTGCCTGAAAATATCCCTTCCAATAATGAAAGCAAAAACAGTTTTTTCAAAACTGCATATGATAATCAATCATCAACATCTATTCAACAATCAGGAAAAGCTGGCGCTTTTAAAAGTACCAGCGGATGGAATGACGGCAAATATTACTGTCTGTATAACTCCGCACCGGCAGGAAGCATTTTAAAAATCACTAACACAAGCAATCAGAAATCTATCTTTGCAAAAGTACTGGATGTTATACCGGATCTCAAGCAAAATAGCGATGTGATTGTTCTCATCAGCAATGCAGCTGCAGCTGCACTTGAGGCAACTGAAAATAAATTTGAAGTGGCAATCAATTAATGCAGTCAGAGACCATAAATCAATAATGAACAAGAAAGGAAAAGTATTGATGGCAATGAGTGGCGGTATCGACAGTACAGTTGCGGCCTTAATGCTTCATAAAGACGGGTATGAAGTCATTGGTATTACCATGAAAACATGGGATTACGCCACCAGTGTGGGTAATAACAAAAAAGAAACCGGCTGCTGCAATTTAGATAGTTTCAATGATGCCAGGATGGCCGCAGTTCAACATGGTTTCCCTCACTTTATTTTAGACATTCGTGAAGAATTCGGAGATTTTGTTATTGATAATTTCGTGGAAGAATACCTTGCTGGAAGAACCCCCAATCCCTGTGTGATGTGCAATACACACATCAAATGGAGAGCACTGCTGAAAAGAGCGGATGCATTGGGTTGTGATTATATTGCTACAGGACATTATGCCCAGATTCATCAGCATATCAATGGAAGATATTTTATAAGAAAAGGGAAAGACGAAAATAAAGATCAGAGTTATGCTTTGTGGGGCCTCCAGCAAGATCTGTTGAAACGAACCATATTGCCCCTAGGGTCTTATCATAAAACACAAATAAGACAAATGGCTCATGATTTTGGATATCCCGAATTTGCCAAAAAAAATGAAAGCTATGAAATCTGTTTTGTGCCCGACAATGATTATCGTGGTTTTCTAAAACGCCGGGTTGAAGGCCTGGATGAAAAAGTCAATGGCGGGAATTTTGTGGATCCTTACGGAAAAATTATTGGCAAACACAAAGGCTATCCTTTTTATACGGTGGGGCAACGAAAAGGACTAGATATAGCATTGGGTACTCCCGCATTTGTAACGGAAATTATTCCTGAAACCAATACGGTTGTACTGGGAAATGAAAATGATCTCAATAAAACAGAAATGTCTGTAAAAGGTCTGAACTGGATTAAATATGAAGGAATTCACGATGGGATGGAGGCCTTGACAAAAATCAGATATAAGGACAAAGGCGCATTAAGCCGGTTATTTTCTGATGACAATGGAATAAAAGTAAAATTTTATACAGACGTTAAAGGAGTTGCCCCAGGACAAAGTGCGGTTTTTTATGAAGGAGATGATGTTGTCGGTGGCGGAATAATACAACGTTATTCATAAAACTGCACTTCTCTTATTGATGCTAAAACATTAAATTGCACTACATAGTTTTGCCAAATGAGATACCTCAAAATCCTTATTTCTTATTTTGCATCAATTGCAATACTGATGATGCTTTCTTCCTGTAATAAGACAGAAGAACTCAATCTGCTTACTATAAACGACTATAGTCCGCTTCAGGAGGGAAAGTACATTACATATAAACTCGACTCTCTCAACTTTATAGCCTTTGGTACCCGTGATACCATTATTACCAATGAAGTGAAATATGTTGTTGATGAAAAAATCAATGACAATCTGGGTAGACCTGCTTACAGGATCATTCGTTACATCAGAAAATCATCCGACAAGCCATGGGTTCCCAACGACACTTATATGGCTGTAAATACCGGGAATAGTTTAGAGTTTATTGAAAACAATTTGAGATTTATCAAACTCTTCATGCCCGTTAAAGAATATAACAGCTGGAAAGGCAACTCCTTCATAGACACCTACTCCACCTACTCCACGCTCAAATATCTGGACAACTGGGACTATACCTACTCATCCGTTGGAATACAGGAAAAAATAGGCGACTTCACACTAAATGATATCATTACAGTAGATCAACGCGACGAAACCATTGGCAATCCTTCAGATCCCGCAAGTTACAGCGAAATCAATTTTTCACAGGAAAAGTACGCCAAAGGCATTGGGCTCGTTTACAGGAAGTTCTTTCATAAAGAATACCAGCCAGGCCCTCCGGGTTATATAGCAGACGGATCTTACGGTGTCACCTACACGATGATAGATCACAACTGAGCTTGTAAAGAAGTTGGATCAACGGATGTCTGCTGATACAATCCAAAATCCTTTCCTTTATTTTCAAAAATTTAAGATTTGAAAAAAATCAATTGCGGTAACTTTGCCCCATCAATTCAGTTACCGATAAAACAATTGTTATGGCTGAGAAAATTACCATGGGCCCCGAAGGCAAATTATCTGTTCCCAACAACCCCATCATACCATTCATTGAAGGCGACGGAATTGGTCCGGATATCTGGAAAGCCAGTGTTCGTGTTATTGATGCTGCTATAGAAAAAGCCTATGGCGGAGCAAAAAAAATTCAATGGCTTAAAGTATTGGCCGGTGAAGAAGCGTTTACTAAGACAGGCGAATGGATGCCCGAAGAAACCATGCAGTCTTTCAAAGAATATAAACTCTCTATTAAAGGACCACTCACTACACCCGTAGGTGGCGGAATAAGAAGTCTGAATGTGGCCTTACGACAAGAACTGGATCTCTATGTATGCCTGAGACCAATTAAATACTTTGAGGGCGTGCCCTCTCCCATGTGGCAACCGGAAAAAGTGAACATGGTCATCTTCAGAGAAAACACCGAAGATATCTATGCCGGAATTGAATACATGACAGGAACACCTGAAGCAACTCAACTGCTCGACTTTCTGGTAAATGAAATGCACATAAAAAAGTTAAGATTCCCAACAACAACTTCTATTGGTATTAAGCCTGTAAGCAAAGAGGGAAGC
>VERM01000267.1 GCA_018882645.1 Ferruginibacter sp. | reverse complement strand
CTCAATTTGTTTGCGTAAAGAATAATTTGATTCAAACCTATTCTCTTTAATCATAACTCTAATCATCTTATTCAAAATTCTGGACTCTTGCCATGAAATTATTTCTTCAAACCGTTTTATAAATGACATACTTTTTTTGACAAACCTACAAGCTTCAAAGAAATTGAGAACTCTTAATCACTTAACTTTTTTCAAAAGCTAAGAATTTTATTTAGCCCAAAAAGTCAACTCTGTTCGAAATTCGACCATTTTGAACAAATTGAACAAATTGAACCCATTGAACAAATTGAACTCATTGAACAAATTGAACAAATTGAACCCATTGAACTCATTGAACTAATTAAACCTATTGAATCCATTGAACCTAATCAATCGAAAAATAATCCGCCGACTGATATACTCCCGTTCTTTGTTTTTCCAACTGCATCAAAATATCATTGGCCAGACTGCTCGCTCCAAATCGAAACCACTCATTGTTCATCCACCCTTCTCCCAATACTTCATTCAACATAACCAGATAGTGCAAGGCCAACTTAGACTTTGATATGCCACCGGCAGGCTTCATGGCAATCTTCTTTCCTGTTTTATAATAAAAATCCCTGATCGCCTCCAGCATCACCAAAGTCACAGGCATCGTAGCCGCAGGAGAAATTTTCCCCGTAGATGTTTTGATAAAATCCGCTCCAGCATACATGGCTATATCACTAGCCTTTCTGACTTTATCATAAGTACCTAGCTCCCCCGTCTCCAAAATTACTTTCAATCTCGCCGTTCCACAAGCTTCTTTTATCGCAGCAATTTCATCAAATACAAAATCATATTCACCCTGATGAAATTTGCCTCTTGATATCACCATGTCAATTTCATCGGCACCCTGGCTTATGGCATATCTCGTGTCTCTTAATTTCACATCACGGGTGGACTGGCCAGCAGGGAATGCCGTAGCTACCGAAGCAACTTTAATTCCAGAATTACCCAAGGCTTTTTTAGCAACTGCTACCATTGATGGATAAACGCAGACAGCTGCAACGGTTGGCAAGCCGGGATAATTATCGTGTAAATGAGCAGCTTTGTAACAGAGTTGCTTTACCTTGCCTTCTGTATCTTTCCCCTCCAAAGTTGTCAGATCAATCATGTTCAAAGCCAACTTCAACCCGTTTATTTTGGTCTCATTTTTAATGCTTCTTTTGGTAAAACGTGAGGCACGCTCTTCTATACCTACCTGATCAACACGTGCAGTAGAAGTAAAATCAGGCATTGATAGCTTGGATGTCATCCTGGATGTATTTATCTTTTTTTATAAAGTTAAGCAATAATGTTTTCCAATGCTTTTTCAATCATTCTTTCTACTGCCGAATTGTTATCTTTTGAAAATTGCTGAACAACTCTGTTAGCAATGATAACATTGATGCTGAGACATTCGTGTCCCAATAATTTCCCCAATCCATATATGGCTGAAGTCTCCATTTCAAAATTGGTAATGCGATGTAAATCGTGAGAGAAAGAAGTAAGTTTATTAATAAGCCCCTTACTTTTTAGCGGCAAACGCAATATTCTTCCCTGAGGGCCATAAAATCCCGGACATGTTACCGTAATCCCTTTGAAAAAATCATTTCCGAATTTATTTAACAATGACAAACTACCCTCAAAGATATAGGGTACGGTGATGCCAGTATCCATACCTGTTTGATCTGTAAACGCCTTGATTATTCCCAATTCTTCAGAAGACTTTTCGTAATCATAATAATTCATCAAATTATCAAGCCCCAGACCATGCGAAGAAGCCACAAGACTGTCGACAGGAATGTCTTTTTGTAAAGCTCCTGAAGTGCCAAAGCGAATGATGTGCAGTTTTTTAAATGTTGATTTTATCTCTCTTGTGTTAAAGTCTATATTTACCAGCGCATCAAGCTCATTCAATGCAATATCAATATTATCAGGACCTATACCGGTGGACATTACAGATATTCTTTTCTTCCCAATAACTCCGGTATGTGTAACAAACTCTCTGTGCTTAAGCTCATATTCAATTAGGTCGAAATGACGGCTTACTTTTTTTACCCTTCCGGGATCTCCAACCAAAATAATCGTATCGGCAATCTCCTCAGGCCTTAGATCCAAATGATAGATAGCTCCGCGATCATTGATGATCAATTCCGATTCAGGAATTTTATTCATATGCTGCATTTTGGTTTATAAATATAAGCAATTTAGAAAATTGATTGACATATCTTTTGAAAGGATTCGGATAGAATAAGAACGCCGCCCATCAAGAGCGACGCTATTGGAATTCATTTTGACATGTCTTTACCTCAGGATTGTCAAATCCGTTCTCGAAACTATAACCTTACCGGAAACCAATGTATATTCCACAACTGCATAATAAGTTCCGTCAGGTACAGGCTTACCTTCATACCTTCCGTCCCATGTATTTTTATATTCTCTGGATTCATACACTTTACTTCCATATCGGTTATAAACTGCCACCTTAACTTTCTTAAGACAATCAAAAGCATCAAACACTTTCCACAAATCATTTATTCCATCACTATTAGGGGTAAACGAATTTGTCAAATTAATACAATTCGACAATACAGTTATGGTGACGTCAGACGATGCTTTACAGCCGGATGCATTGGTGGCAGTCAATGTATATGTTGTTGTAACAGAAGGTGACACTATGGGATTGACAATTGAAGTGGGTATCAAACTCGGATCCAAAGGATTTGAGGTCCACAAGTAGTTGTTAGCACCGGAAACAGACGCATTTAATTGTACATTCTGTCCTTTAAAGATAGATTGATTGGATCCGGCATTGACCTGAACTGCCTCAACAACATTAACGTTAACAGTATCGGTTCCATATACAAAACTGCCCGGATTATTGATTTGCTCATACTGAGATCTGATAATGTATGATTTCGTTCCGCTTATACAGACATTGGGAAAACTGACCTCTAAGGTTGTTTTATTGATTCTAAATGTATCCCCTGTGGCAACAAGATTACCTGCGAGATCATAAAGTCCCACAGAACGAAAAAGTGAAGACCCTGCGGAAGGGACAAATCTCCAGCTTTCATTCATATTCTTTGAACCCCAGAGC
>VERM01000266.1 GCA_018882645.1 Ferruginibacter sp. | reverse complement strand
CAGTGAGACCTTGACCAATAAATAGCGGTTGAATAAACTGACGCTCATGCAAAGTAAAAGCCGCAGCCAGTTCTCTGACGGCAGAAGTCATGCGCAGGCGACGCTGATTTATGGAATATTTTTTACTCTCCATGCGTTGAATGCTTTGATGGCCGGAATGACTATTGGTGTGATTCCCTGCTCTCTCAACAAACGAGCGGTTTTTCCGGGCAAGCATATATGCTTGGCATTAGATTTTACATCAAGACCATAATGTAAAAACTGTTGATAGCTTGTCCAGAATACAGCATCTGCAACTTTCAACTTATCCACAATTTTTGTGGATAAGTTGGGTTGTAATACGTATAAACCAGATGCAAGATAACCTTCTTTTTGCCAATTTAACGCAGAATGAGAATTAGTTATAATGTGTAAGTGCTGTTTTTGAATTGAAATAAGGGGTGAAGAAAGATTTGTCTCGATATTTTGAAGACCTAAACCATCGGCACAGCCTTCCACCCAGATTCCGGTTTTTGACAGCGCAAACCATGTCTTGGTTCCCGCAGCCCATACCTTTTTTGTCTGTAGCATATCGGATATTCCATCAACCTGCAGTATTTTATGTGAGGCCACAAATACTGCCTCCTCTTTTATTTCAGGGTATTTTTCAGAAAAGCTATACCCAAAAAAATCTTTCATGTAATCGGTTGTAGAGAAAATATTCCAGTCTTCATTGATTGCCGAGAAATCTGAATGCCATTCTGAAAAATGAGATCCATCGGAATTCAAACCTGATAAATACGTAAAACCAGCTCCATCGGCCAAATTAACTTTTACAGCACCGAAAGCCTGCGAACAGCCATGTCCATGATCTGCAGCAAATTTTCTTTCGGTTTGTATATCAGCAGTAATATCTTTATCCGTTATTCTTCGAAGCAAGGCCACGGCATCTTTATTCTCTGCTACCGCCTCCGCAACTATAGCACCCTGGCCAGTAGCCGGAGTACATTCAATCAGTGGTAAAATCATTTTCTTTTTTCCGAAAAGAAGACCGGAAACATGTTCTTTCGCATCAGGATGCCTCAGCAATCTGTTTAATCCGGCAGCGGCCAGCACCACACCGTCATAACTGCCACTGCTTAGCTGCTCCAGTCTTCGCTCCACGTTCCCTCTGATAGATAAAGCTTCCAACTTGGCAGCATTATCAGCAACAACAGGTAACGCTTTATGTAAAAAATCCATTGCCATAGCAGCTCTTCGGGGTGAAGATGTACCCATACGAATAGTATGGCCATCAGCGATACGTTCTAACACATCCGGATTGAATACGGCAACATCCCTGGGATCATCCCTGTCGATGACTCCAAAGATACTGTTGGCAAAAAAATCTGGACTGCCCACATCCTTCATGGAGTGAACGGCGAAATCTGCTTTACCTTCATGAAGCGCTTCCTGTATGGCTTTGGTAAAAAAATCCTTTCCTTCAAGTAGATGCAGCGGCGTAGAAAGATTTTTATCTCCCGCAGATTCACGCACCACAATTTCAAATTGCAATGAAGGATCTACTCCCCTGGCTTTTTGTATAAACAAATTGGCCTGTGCCATTGACAACCAGGATCCCCTGCATGATATTTTAAAAATTTTACTCAATTAATTAAATTCATTTTTCATGTACCCAAAATTAAAATCCCATATACCCACGATTGAAATTTCAAATACCCACAATTAAAATTGTGGGCTATATTTTTCATTCTCCCACGATTAAATTTCCAAACACCCACAATTAAAATTGTGGGCTATCAATTTTCATTTTCATTTTTCATTTCCCAATTTTCATTCACCCACGATTGAAATTTCAAATACCCACAATTAAAATTGTGGGCTATATTTTTCATTCTCCCACGATTAAATTTCCAAACACCCACAATTAAAATTGTGGGCTATCAATTTTCATTTTTCATTCCCCAAGATTAAATTTCCAAACACCCACAATTAAAATTGTGGGTTGTTGATTTCGTTCTCCCCTCTCCTTTAGGAGAGGGGCCGGGGGTGAGGTCATGCATCCCAATTACCCACAATTAAAATTGTGGGCTATATTCATTATTCCATATTTTTCCAAAACAAGCTCCAAAGCATCCGCAAGCTGATTTATATGCTGCTTGGTATATCTAACGCCGGAGGTTATACGCAGCGATGCACTCCCCATTCCTACCGTAGGATAAAAAATTGGCTGTAGATACACACCATGGTCTATCAGCAGTTCTTTTGCAATGGATTTGCAGATCTGTTCATCCCCAATAATTATACGCGTGATATGCGATTGATTATGATGATATGGTATATTTCTTTGACCCAATGCTGTTCTTATATCCATAACAGTTTCCGCAAATTGTTTTCTAATTTCATCCGCCTTTTTGAGCAACTCAATGCTTTTTTGCGCAGCAGCACAGATGCCGGGAGTGAGTGAAGTGGTAAATATAAAACCAGATCCAAAACTTCTTATAGCATCTGTAATCAATCGATTTGCTGCAATATAACCGCCCATTACGCCAAAACCTTTTGCCAGCGTTCCGTTGATGATATCTATATAATCAGATACACCTTCAGCTGCTGCTATTCCCGCACCACCAGGTCCGTACAAACCCACCGCATGCACTTCATCTATATAAGTAAGGGCATTATTAATTTTTGCAAGTTCTACGATTTCAGCAACCGGGGACAGATCGCCGCTAATGGAGTAAAGGGATTCAAATACGATAATCTTAGGTATGTCTGCTCCATACAGAGAAAGCAGCTCCTTTAAATGAGTTAAGTCGTTGTGTCTAAAAATTTCTTTTCTGCATCCTGAAGTGCGAATACCTTCAATGATGGATGCGTGATTCTGTTCATCAGAAAAGAAAACTATATCAGGAAAGATTTTTCCCAAAGTTGATAGTACAGTAATATTGGCAAGATAAGCACCCGTAAATAACAAAGCTGCTTCTTTATTATGCAAATCAGCCAACGTTTTTTCCAATCCCACATGATAAATAGTTGTGCCAGAAATATTTCTGGTCCCGCCACTGCCCACTCCGGAATCGGCTGTTACGCTGCATTGCGTTTCAATCACTTCCGGATGCAGCCCCATACTAAGG
>VERM01000265.1 GCA_018882645.1 Ferruginibacter sp. | reverse complement strand
TGGTCTGATAACTCAGAATCAAAATCAAAAAGCGTCAGAAGTTACGTTAAAACTTTCTGATTTGATGCGGTATCTGTTGGATAGCAGCAAAGCCGAAACGGTAAGCCTAAAAGCGGAAATTCGATTCCTGGAAGACTATGTGAGTTTGGAAAAAATCCGTTTAAGCAAAAATGCAGATATCCAATTTGAAGTTTCAGGCATTGATGAAGATGTATTCATTCCTCCGTTACTATTTATTCCATTGGTGGAAAATGCATTCAAACATGGGCTAAACACTCTATCGGAAGATAATTATGCTCACTTTGCATTATCCGTACAAAGCAATGAACTCTTTTTTGAAGCTAAAAATTCGTTGGGCAACAATGAGGATAAACAACCTCAAAGCGGAACGGGCTTAGATAATCTTAGAAAAAGATTACACCTGATCTACCCCGAAAAACACAAGCTGAATATTGAAAATACCGTAACGTTTTTTAAAGTAACTTTACACCTGCAATTATGAAATATCAATGCTTAATAGTAGATGACGAGCCCATTGCTCAACAAATACTAGAGAGTTACATCTCTCAAATTGATTCATTACATATTGCCGGCAAATGCAGCAATGCTTTTGAAGCGCTTAATGTTTTGCACCAAGAACATATTGATATTTTGTTCTTAGACATTAAAATGCCTTCGCTTTCAGGATTAGAGATGCTCAAAACCTTACAAAATCCGGCAAAAGTAATTCTAACAACTGCTTTTTCAGAATTTGGTGTAGAAAGCTACGAATATGGAATAACCGATTATTTACTCAAACCTATTCCTTTTGAACGGTTTTTAAAGGCGGTCAATAAAATTGTGATGCATAAAAACACTGGCTTCACAAAGGAACAGGCTGAAGAAAAACCAAGTTCAGAACCAACTTTTATTTTCTTTAAAGCCGATAAAAAAATACACAAATACTATTTTGCAGATATCCTTTTTATTGAAGGAAGTGGCAATTATGTAAAAATCCATCCTCTTAATGAAAAACCATTAATGGTACTAGATAAACTTACAGAGCTTCAAGATAAATTACCTCAAAATAAATTCCTCAGGGTACATAAATCGTTTATAGTAAATGTTGATCATATTGAAAAAGTTGAAGGTAATATGCTCACAATTCAAGAAAAAGTAATCCCAATTTCTGCTACTTTTAGAAAGAACTTAGACGGGTTGATAAATGAAAACAGATGAATTACAGCTGCCAACAACACCTATAAGAAATTGGCGGTTCAGTGGTTAAATGAAGCTTTGTACTTCGTATCAAGTTCAGTGCTGGCAGACAGTTTTGTACTTCGAAATCGCCAACTTCTTATAGCTGCGAAACGTTACAAGCAAGCCTAAAAGACGACACAACCGACAACAAACGAACAATAAAACGACAGACAAAATGCCAACCCTTCGCAAAATTAAAAGAGCTGCAAGCCGAAACACAAGCCAACGCTTTTGCAGCACATTTAATTTTGCCCAACCGCACCCAAAGCCCACCCACCACCCGACAAGTGGACAGCGGACAATTTGAGTGCAACTTTTGACCTAAACAGCACTGAAAAAACTAACTTTACAACCTATAAATTGAATTTAATATAAATGGCAGCAGACAAAGAAGCTAAAGCAAGGATTAAGATAAATAAATTGTTGGAGGACGCAGGTTGGCGGTTCTTCGATGGTGAAAATGGTATCGCAAATATTGCTTTAGAGCATAGGACGAAAAAAGCTCAGTTCGACAATTCAAAACTCGGCCAAGACCTTGAAAATGCTCCTGAGGGTTTCATAGACTACCTGTTGCTCAACGAACAGAAACGGCCCATAGCTCTAGTTGAAGCCAAAAGAGAAAACATTGACCCACTCGATGCAAAGCAACAAGCAAGAGAATATGCAAGGGCTCAACATATCAGACACATCTTTTTATCAAACGGAAATGTTCACTATTACTGGGACTTGGAGTATGGTGAGCCAACAATCATTTCAAAGTTTTTGAGCATTAAACAATTAGGAGAAGCAATAAAATGGGCTCCTAATCCTGAACAAATGGCAGAACAGCAAATTGATGAAAATTATATTGCTGTTTCACAAGACCCAAAATGGTTAACATACACCGAAGCACAACGTAACGAAGCCAAAACGAATAAAGGCATTCGACAGTTAAGGGATTACCAAGTAGAAGCTATTAATAAACTCAAAAGTGAATTTCTTAAGGAAAAGAGAAGGTTTCTTTTTGAAATGGCAACTGGAACAGGGAAAACCCTGTTAAGTGCAGCCATCATTAAAATGTTTATTCGCAGTAACAACGCAGACAGAGTTTTATTTCTTGTTGACCGTATTGAACTTGAATTACAGGCTTACAAGCATTTCAAGAACTACTTAGAAGATGACGGAATTCAATCAGTTATTTACAAGCGAAATAAAAACGATTGGCAAAATGCAAAAATTGTAATTACAACAATTCAGAGTTTATCATACGACAACAGATTTTTAAAAGAATTTTCGCCAACAGATTTCCAGTTAATCATTTCAGATGAAGCACACAGAACAATTAGTGGAAACAACAGAATAATTTTTGAATATTTCATTGGTTCAAAACTAGGTTTAACTGCAACTCCGAAAGATTATTTAAAAGGCGTAAACCTTGACGATGCTGACCCAAGAGATATTGAAAGGAGACTTCTTTTAAGCACTTATGAAACCTTTGGCTGTTCTGATGGTATTCCAACATATCGTTTCAGTTTAGAAGATGCGGTTAAACACGTTCCGCCTTATTTATGTATGCCTAAATTGCTTGATGCAAGAACAGACATCACCACAGACCTATTAAGCAAACAAGGCTGGACATACAAATTCACAAACGAGGACGGAGACGAAGAAGAAGATACATTTTATAAGAAGGACTTTATGAAAAAATTCGTTTCTAACGAAACGAATAAAAAATTCATAGAAGCCTTTTTCAAACACGCCAAACGAGACCCAATAAGTGGAGAAATTGGCAAAACTATTTTCTTCTGTGTTTCTCGTTTTCATTGTCGCATTGTTACAAAAATGCTGAATGATGAAGCCAGTAAATTATTTCCCGAAGAATATGGAAAAGGCTCATTCTTCGCC
>VERM01000264.1 GCA_018882645.1 Ferruginibacter sp. | reverse complement strand
GCATAAGGCAGTCCCAGCTTCTGCGAAATCAGATTAAGTACTTTCATGTGATAGTTCTGTTCATCACCAATCACATAAATGCTTTGATCAATTTTAAACTGATTATACTTTTGCTGAGCCAGGCCAATATCCTGTGTGATATACACAGAAGTGCCGTCTTTTCTCAATACCAATTTTTCATCCAGGCCTTCTGATGTTAAATTAATCCACACGCTGCCATCTTCTTTTTTGTAAAAAATATTTTTATCCAATCCCGACTGCACAATATCTTTTCCCAGAAGATAAGTGTCACTTTCATAGTATACTTTATCAAAGTCACTTCCGATGGATTTGTAGGTAATATCAAAGCCTTCATACACCCAACCGTTCATTTCTTTCCATAGTGCCATCACTTCCGGTTTCCCTGCTTCCCAGTCCTGCAGCATCTGTTGAGTTTGCAGCATTATTGGTGCATTTTTTTCGGCCTCATTTTCCGCAATCCCCTGTGCCATCAAGTCCTTAACTTGTTTCTTATATTCATCATTAAACTTTACATAATAGTCTCCCACAAAATGATCTCCCTTCGTATTTGTGGAACGCGGGGTGGCGCCATTCGCAAATTGCTGCCAGGCAATCATGCTTTTGCAAATATGAATGCCTCTGTCATTTACAATGCAGCTTTTGATAACTTCATATCCGGTAGCTTTCAGTATTTCAGCTACACTCCAGCCTAAAAAATTATTTCTTAAATGACCCAGATGCAATGGTTTGTTGGTATTGGGTGAAGAGTACTCCACCATCACCTTTTTACCGTTCATGGCTTTCTTGCCATAGCAAATGTCATTGTGATTTTTTTTCAGCAGGGATATCCAGTAACTATCCGATACAGTAAGGTTTAAAAATCCTTTGATGATGTTGAAAGAGGTGAAAAGTTCCGGATGTTTTTTTAATAGATTGTCGCCAAGGGTATTGCCGATTTGTTCGGGAGATTGCCTGAGTGATTTTACGAGAGAAAACAACACCACAGTATAATCTCCTTCAAACTCAGTTTTGGTCTGATTGATTTGAAAATCCTTCTCTGAAAATGCAGTGCCGTGCAGTTCTGAAAGAGAGGATACCACAGCTTCTTGAATCAGATTTACAATGCTCATGGTGCAAAAATAACAATTAACACTTTAAACATTATATTTGCGCAATTTTAATTCAGTTATGATCAGTGTCAATAATGTAACGCTAGCCTACGGCAAGAGAGTATTGTTTGATGAGGTGAATATCAATTTCACCAAAGGTAATTGTTATGGAATCATCGGAGCCAATGGCGCCGGGAAATCAACTTTTCTTAAAATCATCAGCGGTGAGATAGAACCTAATAAAGGAACAATTGACATTACGCCCGGAGAACGGATGGCAGTGTTGAATCAGAATCAGTTTGCTTTTGATGAATATTCCGTACTGCATACGGTAATGATGGGGCACAAAAAAATGTGGACCATTATGCATGAGCGCGATGCGATTTATGCCAAAGAGGATTTTTCTGAAGCAGACGGCATCAAGGCAGGAGAACTTGAAATTGAATTTGGAGAGATGGGCGGTTATACGGCCGAAAGCGATGCCGCAACATTGTTAAGCGAACTGGGTGTGAAGGATGAATTACATCAATTGTTGATGAAGGATATAAGTGCCAACCTGAAAGTAAGGGTATTGCTGGCTCAGGCATTGTTTGGCAATCCGGATATTCTGTTGCTAGATGAGCCTACGAATAACCTGGATGTGGAAACCATCAGCTGGCTGGAAAACTTTTTGGCCGAATATGAGAATATCGTTTTGGTAGTGAGTCACGACCGTCACTTCCTGGATGCAGTTTGTACGCATGTAGCGGATGTTGACAGAAGTAAAATAAAAATATATACCGGTAACTATTCATTCTGGTACGAGAGCTCACAGCTCGCAGCCCGTCAGCAGTCGGACAAGAATAAAAAAATGGAGGAAAAGCGCAAAGACTTGCTCGACTTTATTGCGCGTTTCAGTGCGAATGCATCTAAAAGCAAACAGGCAACAAGCCGTAAAAAAGCTTTGGAAAAACTGGTTATTGAAGAAATACAGCCTTCCAACAGAAAATATCCCGGGATTATTTTTAAGCAGGACAGGGAGGTTGGAAATGAAATCCTTAAAGTAGAAGGGTTATCAAAAAGCATAGACGGAAAAGCGTTGTTCAGCAAGATCAACTTCGACATTCAGAAAAATCAGAAGATTGCTTTTTTGAGTCGAGATCCATTGGCATTGACCACATTTTTTGAGGTCATCAACGCAAAAATAAAGGCTGATGCCGGAAGTTATGAATGGGGTACAACCATTACTACTGCTTATTTACCCAATGACAATAAGGAATTTTTTGAAGGCAGCAACCTGAATCTGATGGACTGGCTTCGCCAGTATGTACCGCCAACAGTAAAAGATGTGGATGAAGATTTTTTAAGAGGTTTTTTAGGTAAAATGCTTTTCAGCGGGGATGAAATATTGAAAAAAACGAGTGTGCTGAGCGGGGGGGAGAAAGTCAGATGCATGCTGAGCAAGATGATGTTGCAAAATCCCAATGTGTTGATTTTGGATGAACCCACCAACCATCTGGATTTGGAAAGTATCATTTCATTCAACGACAGCATGACTGCATTCCAGGGAATTGTATTGTTGACTACACATGATCATCAATTCATGCAAACAGTTGCCAATCGCATCATTGAAATCACTCCCAACGGAATGATTGATAAGCTAATGGCTTACGATGAATATTTGGAAGACGCCAGAGTTAAAGAACAGCGTAAAGAATTGTACGGCGATTATTAAAATATTTTTAATTTACATTTTTATCAAATAACCAAATCAAAAACCAATGAGCATGTCATTCAAAAAATCTTTACTTACAATTACTCTTTCAATCATCATCTTAATCTCAAAGGCACAAATTGGTGAGTACAAGACTGCGGTCGGACTTAAGTTTTATCCTTCGGCAGTTACTTTCAAACAGTTTATTGCTGAAGATAAAGCGCTGGAAGTTGTCGGTTATTTCTGGAATGGTTCTCGTTTAACAGGTTTATATGAGATACATAAACCTTTATTGATTGACAGGCTGAATTGGTATTATGG